>NZ_LZHC01000038.1:0-1362 GCF_001690535.1 Gilliamella sp. Bif1-4
CACCGGCACAATCAGCTTTAGTGATATCGAAAACAAAGCGGACTACCAAGTCAGTAGCAGCAGTGCAGGGGTAAGCTCTAGCGGCATGCCATCGATGCCAACCAGTCGCAATAAAAACGAAAGCGAACATTCGACGACGCATTCAGCGGTATCGGAAGGGACGATAATTATCCGCAATAAGGATGCTCAAAAACAAGATATCAACGAACTAAGCCGAGATACTGAGCAGGCGAATAACGAGCTCAAACACATTTTTAACAAACAAAAAGAGCAAGACATCATCGACCAAACGCAGTTAGTAAGTGAAATTGGTGGTGAAACGTTAACGATGCTTAATCATATAGACCGGATAAGAGCTGAATCCAAGGCAAAAGAAGCGGTAGAAAAAGAACAAGAAAAAGCCGCAGACAAAGGCATCGTTTTAACCGACGAGCAGCAACAAAAAATCTACGAAGACGCCTACAAAGAATCGATGAATCAAGGCATGACAGCGATGGGCAGTGACACGCGTCAAGGCATTGACATGGCCGTGAGTCTCATCAACGGCTTAATCAGTGGCGACATGACAGGGGCAGCCGCAGGGGCACTCGCGCCAAAAATTGCGACTATTATCAAACAACAGACCGAAGGAAGCACCGTTGCCAACACCGTCAGCCATGCGATACTCGGTGCGGTGGTAGCCGAGCTACAAGGCAACTCAGCTCTAGTGGGTGGCTTAGGTGCTGCTGCAAGTGAACGTGGTGCTGAGGTTATCATGGGTATTCTTTACCCAGGTAAAACAGTAGCGGAATTATCACAAGAAGAAAGACAACAAATCAGCGCCCTATCACAACTAGCGACAGGCCTAGCAATAGCCGCTGCCGGTGGTGATATCCAGGATGTGAATACTGGCGTTGCTGCGGGTAAGAATGCGGTTGAGAATAATTATTTAAACTCTCAAGATCATCAAAAGAAGGTTGGTTTAGAATATAGAGAAGAAGAAGGTTTATTAACTGATGAAGAAAAACAACAGTTAATGGAACTTCGAATTAAAGATAAAAGCGCCTCAGAAGCGTTATTAGAAGCTTGTGTTGATGTAAATAGTGAAGCATGTCGTTCTGAACGTAAAAAGGCTTATGAAGCGTTAGGAACATACATAAATTATTATTATAACAAATTAGAAGAACAAAATGGTTATCAACAAATAAAACATTTATTAGATGGTACCTCAAACTCACCAGAAGCAAATCAATTACGTGCTATTTATGAAGGTTATGTACAAAGTTATAAGAGTTTTGGCTATAATGACGAAGAAGCTAGACAAATGGCAGGTAGAACTATTGGCACAATGATGATAGCCAATGGTATTACAGGGACTATAAC
>NZ_LZHC01000039.1:0-360 GCF_001690535.1 Gilliamella sp. Bif1-4
ACCGAGTATTAAAGAAGGAGACCGCCGATATAAACGGTCAATTAAACAACGTCCAAGTTATGTAGAAAGTCGGAAAACGCAAGGACATTGGGAGGGCGATACCATAATTAGCCGTAAAGATAAGCAAGCATTGTTGACGTTAGTTGAGCGAAAAACTGGACTCGTACTCATTGGACGCCTTAATCAACGCACCGCCTCCGAAACGAAAGATATGATAATAAAATTGCTAACGCCGTTTAAAAAAATGGTTAAAAGCATCACCTTTGATAATGGGATGGAATTTAATTATCATCATGCGATTGAGCATTATTTAAATACTACCGTATACTTTGCGGAGCCTTATAAAAGCTGGCAAAGAGG
>NZ_LZHC01000040.1:0-1026 GCF_001690535.1 Gilliamella sp. Bif1-4
AAAAGTCCGCCAAAAAAACTAGTCAATCACCCCTTAAACGGCTATACTTTCATCGCTTCAGAAAAATGAGCTTATCAAACAAGCAAATAATTATAAAAAATTCAAATAAAACAAAATATTACTTGATAGGTGAAACGAAATGCAGTACCATTTTAGGCACAAGCACTGGCAAACCTATGTCTTAAATTTATCAAATAATCCTATTCGACAAGTTTTTACTCGAAACTTATTTATATTTTCGAAATTATTCACAAAATTATTTTCAAAAATCCCATTGGCATTAGCACCGTTGTTGTTATTGCCGTACTCTTTAGAATCGCAGGCATTATCGGCCACGACTTCTGAGCGCATTCATGGTACTGCGCCTTATTTAACTATTGATGGCGGTGTTACTAAAGTGACTGAAATAAGGAAATTATTAGGTATTAAGTTATCAGACGGCCGAACATTCACACCGCAAAATAATCCTTCATCACCGACAGCGCCAATCGAGTTACCTAATGCATGGGGTACTTTTGCTGATATTGAAATGATAGTCCCGCCATTAAGCGACTCAATAAATATAAATGACTTAGTGACACAAGGTAAATGGAGTGGATAGGCTACACTAATTCATACAACTTTTTTAAGGGGTAAGGTAAACTTATCACAACTAAAAAAGGAACAAATATGAATAAGATTAAACGCAAAAGACGAACATTCACAGATGATTTTAAACACCAAATGGTCAGTCTTTATCAACATGGTAAATCACGTAGTGAAATCGTTGCCGAATATGATTTGACACCATCAGCTTTGGACCGTTGGATAACGCAAGCAAGCCAAAGCGGCTCATTTAAAACAAAAGATAATCGCAGTCCACAAGAACAAGAGTTAATCGCGTTGCGTAAAGAGCTTAAACAACTCCGTATGGAAAACGATATTCTAAAGCAAGCAGCACTGATAATAGGGCGAAAATCGCTATCCTAAAAGCAAATCGACATCGTTATAGCATAACAAAGCTATGTCAATATTTAGGATTATCAA
>NZ_LZHC01000041.1:0-3902 GCF_001690535.1 Gilliamella sp. Bif1-4
CATGGCCCTTACGACCAGGGCTACACACGTGCTACAATGGCGTATACAAAGGGAGGCGACCTCGCGAGAGTAAGCGGACCTCACAAAGTACGTCTAAGTCCGGATTGGAGTCTGCAACTCGACTCCATGAAGTCGGAATCGCTAGTAATCGTGAATCAGAATGTCACGGTGAATACGTTCCCGGGCCTTGTACACACCGCCCGTCACACCATGGGAGTGGGTTGCACCAGAAGTAGATAGCTTAACCTTCGGGAGGGCGTTTACCACGGTGTGGTTCATGACTGGGGTGAAGTCGTAACAAGGTAACCGTAGGGGAACCTGCGGTTGGATCACCTCCTTACGAAGTGCTCGTAAGTGTTCACACAGATTGTTTGTTTGGAAGAGAAATAATTAAGTCCCCTTCGTCTAGAGGCCTAGGACATCGCCCTTTCACGGCGGTAACAGGGGTTCGAATCCCCTAGGGGACGCCATAAAATGTGATGAAATTATTTTTCTAAAATTATGTTTGTATTTACTTGATTTAGTGGTTTAAGTGAATAGAAAGATAAAGCTCTTTAACAATTAGGAACAAGCTGAAAGAAACGAGTTCTCGTTTTTATGAAAAGCTTTTTATTATAGATTGAGTTGAGGTTTGTTGAACTTCAATTGAATAATCTAAACAAAAAGAGAATAAGTAAGAAAGAGAAGAAAGCGTAATTTAAACTAAGACAACTGTGAGTTGTAAGGTTAAGAAATTAAGCGTACACGGTGGATGCCTAGGCAATCAGAGGCGAAGAAGGACGTGTTAATCTGCGAAAAGCGACGGTAAGCTGATAAAAAGCGTAATAGCCGTCGATGTCCGAATGGGGAAACCCAGTGTGGGTAACCACACTATCATCTAATGAATTCATAGTTAGATGAGGCGAACCGGGAGAACTGAAACATCTAAGTACCCCGAGGAAAAGAAATCAACCGAGATTCCCTGAGTAGCGGCGAGCGAAAGGGGAGCAGCCCAAGCGGGTAGCATAAAGTATTAGTGGAAGCGTTTGGAAAGTCGCACGATAGAGGGTGAAAGTCCCGTACACGAAGGTACGTTATGTGGAAGCTTATAGAGTAGGGCGGGACACGTGATATCCTGTCTGAAGAAGGGGGGACCATCCTCCAAGGCTAAATACTCCTGATTGACCGATAGTGAACCAGTACCGTGAGGGAAAGGCGAAAAGAACCCCGGGAGGGGAGTGAAATAGACCCTGAAACCGTGTACGTACAATCAGTGGGAGCTGTTACCGTTGGGTAATAGTGACTGCGTACCTTTTGTATAATGGGTCAGCGACTTATATTCTGTAGCAAGGTTAACCGAATAGGGGAGCCGAAGGGAAACCGAGTATTAACTGTGCGTTAAGTTGCAGGGTATAGACCCGAAACCCGGTGATCTAGCCATGGGCAGGTTGAAGGTTGGTTAACACTAACTGGAGGACCGAACCGACTAATGTTGAAAAATTAGCGGATGACCTGTGGCTGGGGGTGAAAGGCCAATCAAACCGGGAGATAGCTGGTTCTCCCCGAAAGCTATTTAGGTAGCGCCTCATGAGTGACTGTTGGGGGTAGAGCACTGTTTCGGCTAGGGGGCCATCCCGGCTTACCAACCCGATGCAAACTCCGAATACTGACAAGTTGAATCATGGGAGACACACGGCGGGTGCTAACGTTCGTCGTGAAGAGGGAAACAACCCAGACCGCCAGCTAAGGTCCCAAAGTCATAGTTAAGTGGGAAACGAAGTGGGAAGGCTTAGACAGCTAGGATGTTGGCTTAGAAGCAGCCATCATTTAAAGAAAGCGTAATAGCTCACTAGTCGAGTCGGCCTGCGCGGAAGATGTAACGGGGCTAAAA
This sequence comes from Gilliamella sp. Bif1-4, assembly GCF_001690535.1. NCBI lineage: Bacteria > Pseudomonadati > Pseudomonadota > Gammaproteobacteria > Orbales > Orbaceae > Gilliamella > Gilliamella sp. Bif1-4. The sequence goes on from NZ_LZHC01000041.1 coordinate 1,871, forward strand.
CTATGCACCGAAGCTGCGGCAGTGCACGCAAGTGTATTGGGTAGGGGAGCGTTCTGTAAGCCGTAGAAGGTGTGTTGTGAGGCATGCTGGAGGTATCAGAAGTGCGAATGCTGACATAAGTAACGATAAAGCGGGTGAAAAGCCCGCTCGCCGGAAGACCAAGGGTTCCTGTCCAACGTTAATCGGGGCAGGGTGAGTCGACCCCTAAGGAGAGGCCGAAGGGCGTATCTGATGGGAAACGGGTTAATATTCCCGTACTGGCTATAACTGCGATGGGGTGACGAAGAAGGCTAGGTTTACCACCTATTGGATGGTGGGTTAAGCGTGTAGGGGTGTGATTAGGCAAATCCGGTCACTAAAACTCTGAGGCGTGATGACGAGCTGCTAAGGCAGTGAAGTAATTGATGCCCTGCTTCCAGGAAAATCCTCTAAGCTTCAGGTTATAGGTAATCGTACCCGAAACCGACACAGGTGGTCAGGTAGAGAATACTCAGGCGCTTGAGAGAACTCGGGTGAAGGAACTAGGCAAAATGGTGCCGTAACTTCGGGAGAAGGCACGCTGATATGTAATTGAAATCCCGTGCGGACGTAGGTGAAATCAGTCGAAGATACCAGCTGGCTGCAACTGTTTAATAAAAACACAGCACTGTGCAAACACGAAAGTGGACGTATACGGTGTGACGCCTGCCCGGTGCTGGAAGGTTAATTGATGGGGTTATGCGCATGCAGAAGCTCCTGATCGAAGCCCCAGTAAACGGCGGCCGTAACTATAACGGTCCTAAGGTAGCGAAATTCCTTGTCGGGTAAGTTCCGACCTGCACGAATGGCGTAATGATGGCCAGGCTGTCTCCACCCGAGACTCAGTGAAATTGAAATTGCCGTGAAGATGCGGTGTACCCGTGGCAAGACGGAAAGACCCCGTGAACCTTTACTATAGCTTGACAGTGAACATTGAGCCTTAATGTGTAGGATAGGTGGGAGGCAAAGAAGCACGCACGCCAGTGTGTGTGGAGTCGACCTTGAAATACCACCCTTTAATGTTTGATGTTCTAACCTATACTTCTGAATCGAGGTAAGGGACACTGTCTGGTGGGTAGTTTGACTGGGGCGGTCTCCTCCCAAAGAGTAACGGAGGAGCACGAAGGTTAGCTAATCCTGGTCGGACATCAGGAGGTTAGTGCAATGGCAAAAGCTAGCTTGACTGCGAGAGTGACGGCTCGAGCAGGTACGAAAGTAGGTCATAGTGATCCGGTGGTTCTGAATGGAAGGGCCATCGCTCAACGGATAAAAGGTACTCCGGGGATAACAGGCTGATACCGCCCAAGAGTTCATATCGACGGCGGTGTTTGGCACCTCGATGTCGGCTCATCACATCCTGGGGCTGAAGTAGGTCCCAAGGGTACGGCTGTTCGCCGTTTAAAGTGGTACGCGAGCTGGGTTTAGAACGTCGTGAGACAGTTCGGTCCCTATCTGCCATGGGCGTAGGAAAATTGAGAGGGTTTGCTTCTAGTACGAGAGGACCGAAGTGAACGCACCGCTGGTGTTCGGGTTGTGATGCCAATTGCATTGCCCGGTAGCTACGTGCGGAATAGATAAGTGCTGAAAGCATCTAAGCACGAAACTAGCCTTGAGATGAGTTTTCCCTGAAGAGATTCAGTAAGGTCCGTTTGAGACTAAGACGTAGATAGGTCAGGTGTGTAAGTGTAGTGATACATTGAGCTAACTGATACTAATGAACCGAGAGTCTTAACCTTACAACTCGGAGTTGTTTTGGGTTACGCAGAAGTTATTCCTAGATGAGAAAATCATCGAAAAGAGAATAGAGATTGAAAAAACAGTTTGTTCCGAATTGAGTGATTGTTGTTGATATGAGATAATGGACAGCAATTAAGAAAGAGAGAACAGAATATGTCTGGCGGTAATAGCGCGGTGGTCCCACCTGACCCCATGCCGAACTCAGAAGTGAAACGCCGTAGTGCCGATGGTAGTGTGGGTATTACCCATGTGAGAGTAGGGTGCCGCCAGACTTTTA
>NZ_LZHC01000042.1:0-2493 GCF_001690535.1 Gilliamella sp. Bif1-4
CGGATGGATTTAGGGGCTATTTGATCCAGTCGACTAATCCAGCTTCTTACGGGCTTAATTTTCCAACTACGGGGATGGATGGTTATGCATTTGATTTAGACATAAGGGGCGTTGATGCCAGTCAATTGACGTGGCAGCCTGTTACTCACAGTGGAATAACCGCAACAGTAAGCTGGACAAAAACAAGCAGTCGTGATAAGTATCCTAGTGGCAAACGTCCAGAATACGTAACACGGGTTACTTTAACGGGCCCTAAACCAAGTTATAGCCAAATTCAGTCAAACAACCCAAGCCCACTTAGCAAACCAACGTTGCCACAGACTTTTGAATTAGTGGGTAGGGATAGTGCAGGTAATGCGCTAATTACATATGGATTTGAGCTAAAGCAGTGGTTTGTTAGGGGAACTGCTTACAACGTACGTTTCACACTTAGCGAGGCAACCACTTGGTTGTAATAGTGTAGGTTACCGTCTTCCAAAAGCAAAGGATTTAACTAATGCGACTCTTTCTGAACGTGGTCGTAATCGTGAAATTGGTGCTGGCCTTCACTCGGAATGGTGAGAACCACTACTTCCTAATTTTTATGTTTTCACGAGTGAGGTTTCAGATAACCGCCTAGTCGCTTTCTATGATTTTGGTTCAGTTGCAGCTCTGAGGCTCGAATCTCCCAACTTAACGGCAGTGGGCGCAGTTTGCGTACACCTTAGTGTTTAGGCTTAGTTTTTAACCAGTAGATGCAGGGGCTGATATTATTATATCGAACAAGCTAACCCAAAGGCTTCCCCCCTGCATTATGCCCAGTTCAGCACAAACAACCACTGCCGCTGCGCCGAAAACCATTAGCATGGTATTGCGTGGTTTGGTTTGGCGGTGGTTTTATTGCATTGTTACGATTCAATACCACCGCAAAATTCAGCTAAAAAACCGTCAGAAAAGTTATTGATTTTATTTAATTTTTCATTTTGTTGTTCCTAGATTACACCATGAAGTGCAATTTGTCTTAACTCCTTCGAATAAAAGGAGGCAGGGCTTTTAAACTTATGCCGTTTTCTTGGGCGTGTGTTCAATAGATATTGTATTTTCTTTATCTGTTCGTCGTCAACTAATGAAATGGCCGCTGACTTTGGTATAAACTGACGTATTAAGCCATTGGTGTTTTCATTTGTACCTCTTTGCCAGCTTTTATAAGGCTCCGCAAAGTATACGGTAGTATTTAAATAATGCTCAATCGCATGATGATAATTAAATTCCATCCCATTATCAAAGGTGATGCTTTTAACCATCTTTTTAAACGGCGTTAGCAATTTTATTATCATATCTTTCGTTTCGGAGGCGGTGCGTTGATTAAGGCGTCCAATGAGTACGAGTCCAGTTTTGCGCTCAACTAACGTCAACAATGCTTGCTTATCTTTACGGCTAATTATGGTATCGCCCTCCCAATGTCCTTGCGTTTTCCGACTTTCTACATAACTTGGACGTTGTTTAATTGACCGTTTATATCGGCGGTCTCCTTCTTTAATACTCGGTGCCTTGCAATGTCGATAAGCTTTGCCTTTTCGCCTTAGATAAGGCTTGAATGTAACTATCCCCTAAAATAGTACAGCAAAAAAGTAGAAAATTCTCTATGATAAAAGAAAAGGGGATTTAATTATGAAAAAAATGACTGAAGATCAAATTGTCGCTATTTTAAAAGAAGCTGAAGCGGGTATTCCGGTTAAAGAACTGTGCCGTAAATATGGCATGGGTAATTCAACTTTCTATAAATGGCGAGAAAAATACGGTGGAATGGAAACTTCGGATATCAAACGCTTAAAGGAGCTGGAGGCTGAAAACCGCAAGCTTAAGCAGATGTTTGCCGAACTGAGCTTAAAATCCCAGCTTCAGGAAGAAATCATAAAAAAGCTTTAGTGCCCACAAAGGCACGTAAAACGTGGCACAGCAACTACAACAAAATCATTCTGTTACTATTGCTATGAGCTGCGCTATCGTTGGCTTAAGCCGTTGTGCTTACGATTATCAACCTAAGTAACAGGATGATTCGGTGATTATTTGGTGTTGAATGCTATCACAGACCGGCATTTACGCTGGGGCTTTCCTAAATGCTTTAATCGTATCAAAAAGCTCAGCTATCAATGGAACCATAAGCGTGTTTATCGGGTGTATTGTGAATTAAAGCTTAATCTCAGAGCAAAGCGTAAAAAACGCATTCCTCCACGATGCCCAGAAAAGCTATTGGTGCCTAATAAACATGGTGAATGTTGGTCAATGGATTTTATGAGTGACAGTAGCCGTAATCAACGTCACTATAGGACATTCAATGTCATCGATGACTTTAATCGTGAGGCGTTAGGTATTGATATTGCAGTGAGCTTACCGGCAGGAAGGATTACCCGTTATTTAGATAAACTGGCCGAATATCATGGGTATCCATTAAAAATACGGGTCGATAATGGACCCGAATTTACAGGAAAAACCTTTATAAACTGGGCTAAA
>NZ_LZHC01000043.1:0-2138 GCF_001690535.1 Gilliamella sp. Bif1-4
TGGATAACGCAAGCAAGCCAAAGCGGCTCATTTAAAACAAAAGATAATCGCAGTCCACAAGAACAAGAGTTAATCGCGTTGCGTAAAGAGCTTAAACAACTCCGTATGGAAAACGATATTCTAAAGCAAGCAGCACTGATAATAGGGCGAAAATCGCTATCCTAAAAGCAAATCGACATCGTTATAGCATAACAAAGCTATGTCAATATTTAGGATTATCAAGACATTATGCTTATTATCAGTGTAAATTGAATAGACAAAAATCAGTAGGGCTTTATGCCGATAAAATCGTGACGCTATTTAATCAGAGCTATCAGTCTTATGGTACAAGACGAATTCGTTTTGATTTACAGAAAGAGAATATTTGGGTGTCACGCCGTTACATTGCTCGGGTGATGAAAGCCTTATTGCTGGTATCAAAATACACCGTTAAACGTTATCAATCTCACAATACGGAAGTGAATGAAACCGCCACAGAAAATCACCTGCAACGACAATTTGATGTAGGTGATAAAAAACAAATTGTTGTTGCGGATTTAACGTATATTCAAGTTAAGCAACGTTGGAACTATTTATGTGTTTTAGTGAACTTATCCGATAGGCAAATTGTCGGTTACCATGTTGGTCAACATAAAACAGCAGAGCTTGTTATGTCGGCATTAAGCCAAATTAAACAACCATTATCAAAATTAGATTTATTTCATTCAGACCACGGTAAAGAGTTTGATAATCGGTTATTAGCGGATTGTTTTAAGACATTTAATATCATGCATTCATTAAGCAAGAAAGGGTGTCCATATGACAATGCGGTAGCGGAAGCGACATTTAAAACAATTAAAACGGAATTTGTAAAAGGCCAACGTTTCAACTCAACGGCTGAGTTACAACGCGCTTTTTCGGCTTATGCCTATTGGTATAATCATAAACGATTACATTCTTCGTTAGGCTACTTGCCTCCCGTTGAATTTAAAAAACACTTACCCCTTAATTTTTTTGTTTGAAAATGTGTTGCCATTCCACCATTCCATTCAAATGTTTTTAAATTAATTATAGATTTATTAAAGTGTAAGTAATAAGATTATAAAAGTTATTATAATTCATTCGGTTAAAGTTGTTGTTAAAACGTGTATTTCTAGTCACAGAATTCATTGTTTAAGTTTAATATACACGTAAAAAACTTTATGTGTTCAATAATGTATTTTTTAGTTGCTCTGAAAAGTACACTGTTGATAATAAATTATAGACTAGTATTTAATAGCAAAAACAGGGGCGTTTAGTGCCCCTTTTATAATATTTTCATATAAAATTTATAGTCGATTCCTATCAATTCCTCAACGTGTAGTAAGCACAAATTAATGCTTGTTAAGTACTTCTAAAAAAGGCATGACACTACTGTTTGGCATAAAAATCCGATCATTATTTTTTTCTTTGTCAAGGATAGCCGGATCAATCTCATAACCTAAAAGATTAGAAAGAATATATTTATTCATAAGCCCACTTAAATAACCATTTGGTCCCCGAAACGATTCAATAAATTGGCAATTATATCGCTGATTGGTTGATATAAACATAAAAGGGATTAGAAACTGGTCAATGTTGTCACCTATACCATGCCCCACATTCACAATTTCGCCATGATCCGAAGTATAAATAACGGTATAGTTGTTACTATATTTATTGATAACATCATATAATGCTTTGATTGTACGGTTGGTGTGATGAATAGTTAAATCATATGCTTCGACGTCAGGTAAGGCCAGCTTATCAACTTCATCATAACCTTTTGTATAGGGTTGGTGGCTACCGCGCAAATGCACAAAAATAAATTTTCTTGGAGAATTATCTTTTTGTAGAGTGTCTTCCAATAATTGACTTAAATGGATATCCAAAAGATCTTCACTAAAATTGATAACATCGCTTTTACGCGCAATAAAGCCATATTTAGTATTAAATGTACCTTGAATTCGTTGCCCAGCTGATGCTAACCAATAGGTTTTGTAATGATTGAACTTAGCCATTTCAATAATCGATTTATTATCAAATAAATTATCATTACTTTCGGGCACATTGAATGAAAGCGTCATTGGTATAGAATCCCGGGTTAAAGCAGCTGCTGAGTGGCTATTTGGGATAATACA
>NZ_LZHC01000044.1:0-30062 GCF_001690535.1 Gilliamella sp. Bif1-4
TGCATAGTTTTTACTACCGAACTCATTATACCCCTTACGATCCGTTTTTTTATTAGTTCTACCTACGCACTCTATTGTGCTATGTGTTAATTCATGAAATGCTACAGCATAATATTCATCAATGTTTGAAAACTGTTCTTTCAGTGGCATTACAACATTTTTTGAACCGTTGCTAAAAAACGCATCTTGACTAGAAATTTCTTTTAATGAAATTTCATTATCTTTGCAGTAACTATCAATCATTTTATCGATCTTAGAATATTTTTCAGGATCAGATATTTTGGGTTTTTCAGGTAATTCAAATTGTTTTATACCATCGACATCTTGAGCATTAAAAACATAATATGTTTTCAAAACAGGTCGATCTAACTTAACTAACTCATATTGTTTTTTCCCCTCTTTGTCTAAAATAGGATTTCCTTTATCATCTTTTTTTAAAACACTAGCAGTATCTGTAAAAAATCCTATAAATTCACCCTTACTTCCTTTCTTTATTGGAGTGTTATTTTTCTTTGCTTCATTAAATGTTACCCACCTTGGGTCTTTAAATTCACTCATAACAGCTCGACTAAATAAAACGATTTGATTAGCTCCACGATATGAAGTGTTTTTGCTATTTTGCTGTTCAAATCCGAAGCTAGCCCAACTTTGCGTCCATTTGTGATCAGTATTAACGATTAAATTATACAAACTTTCATTGTAACTGTTATTTAACTTATCAAGCTGGCTCATTGTCTAGCTCCTCATCAATAATTTCGTCATCTAATTCAACATTGCTATCACTATCAACTAGCTCATACTGAGGTTTTAAAGGGCGGTAAATATCATTTGCAGAACGTTCTTGTTGTTCTTTTACATAATTTTCAGCAGAAATTGTTTTCATGTCTTCCTCCTATTATTCATAATGAAACTTGAGCATTTTTGCTTTTTTCTCGTTGACTAGATTTTTGATTATTCTGTTGATGTTCTAACTTTTTTTCAGCATCATCCATGGCTTTGTTAAACAATTTATCTTGAATGCTTTTTAACGGTTTTTCTAACAGAATTTTTTTTGTGTTATCTACAATGTCGATTAACAATTTAGTTTCTTTGATAACTTTCTTTTTAACTGTCTCTACAAAAGTGAGTGGGGGATTTACTTTGTCTTTTAATGCTTCTTTTATATTTTCTCCCACTTTGATATTAGAATCGGGTAATACGTTTTCAGATATTCCCTTTTCAATAAAAGAACTTGAAAATTGTGAAAATTTTTCTGGGTTTTTATCTAGCTCATTAATTAAGTAATGGGCATTTTCAAATCTAATTTGATTGTTTTTATTGTCATTATCTAAAAATGATGACATTTTTTTTGAAAACTCATTAAACTCATTATTTTTTTCATTAAGCATATTTTGATAATAATTAATAGCATCGTTCTGATTTAAAGGAATAACATTTTCAACTGTTGCGTGTTCTATTGATTGTGCAAAAATTAATTTTTTATTTTCAGTAAGAAACGGATATAAATTATCTTTTAAATCGACTCGTTCAACACTAAGAAGATTACTCCCGCTTTCTATTGAAAGAATATCTTGAATAAAAATTGCGTTTATATTTTTAGTAACAACTTTATTATCTTCAAACGTTTTTACTAAGTATTCAGCAGAAATATTATTTTTTTGTTCATACTCTTTAATTGAATTTATTTTTTCTTCTTCAGAAAGTTTACTGGCATTATCAATTATGTTATTTATTTTTTGCAATGCATATGAATTGACATCAGGAATAGATTGTCCATTTTTAACTAAATCATCTCCTGATTTTTCAAATAATGAAATCATTGTTTCTTTATATGAAGTATCATTTATCAATTTGTTTGCAATAACAACATCAGGAATTTTATTTTGTTTTAGCAATTCAAAATCAGCTTTTGCATTAGCATTTAATGATGGAAAATCTTTTTCAAATTTTTGATTAAATTCTTCTTGTAGATATTTTAAATGAGATTCTGGAATGTATTTTTTTTGTAATAAAATGTCATTAATTTTATCAATAGAGTATTTTTCAACGTCGAAGTTATAGCCTCTTTTATTATTTAAATCTTTAGCTTCTTTTTTGAATAACGTTTGCATTAATTGTTTGTATTCGTCATTACGTTCTATTTTTAATGCTATCTCAAAATTGGTAACTTTATTGTTCTTAAATCTTTCAAAATCAGCAATAGCAGAGCTAACTATTTTTTCATCAGTAATACCGAGCGGGTATTTTTCATTAAATGCATCCTCTAATACTCTTTTTTGATTGGTGGTAATGCTCACTTCCGAATTTCTACGAATCATGCTTATCTGATCTTCTGGGTATTGATCAGCATCAATACTGTATCCCCGTTCGATTAATGCAACCGCTTCTTTTTTTAGTTCATCAATAAAAACTTTCTTATATGATTCATTGTAGAGTTTTTTATTAATTTCATATTCATAAATTTTATTTTGTTTAAATAATCCGAAATCATCAATTGCCATTTTTTGTAAATTCATTCTTATTCCCTCCATTCTTGACAATCTTAATATTACAATATATAAGATATGGACTCAATTAAATAAAAGACATGCAGGATAGTAAAAAACAACACAACGTCCGACGTTGGTTTTTTACCCTGTACTTGCAGTAGGCTTATTATGAAAACAAAAAAATCAGTTAGACTTGATAACGATTTAATTAATGCGGTAAATAACTACGCAACTTTAAATGGCATGAATTTTAGCCAAGTGATAGAAAACACAATAAGAGAGAGGTTTAAATTTAATAAGCCAACTACTAATAGTAATGTTGAATCATCAGTAAAAAATAGAACGAAAAATGTTAGATTTGATGAACGAACATTAAAAGAAGTTTCGAGGATAGCAAGCAAAAAAAATATTACAGTAACAGAGGAAATTAGATTTAGAGTTTCAAGCAGTTTATCAATGCCCTGTTTTGATTCGTTAGATCTGAAAGAACTTGAGCAAACTAGAATTAACGTTAATCAAATTGGGCGACTAATTAACATGTCAATACGTGAAAAGTTAATCATTAACGATACTCATATAATAGAATTAATAAAATTAATAAATGAGATGAATAATGCATTAGTTAATATTATTAAAGAATCGCAAGAAAGGTTATTTTAATGGTAAGGAGGCAACATGAAGAATATTTAGATATGCGCCGAGCTAGAAGTAAAAAGTTCGGTTCGACTGGCATTAATTCAAGGAAAAATAATTATAATTATGTGAGTTCAGGGAAAAGCTACAGTAATACATCTAATTCTAATCATGTTGTTGTTAAAATAACGGGTGGAGCAAAAAGCGTCAATTCAATGCTACGGAATTTTGATTATGACACCAGAGAAAACACTTTACCTTTATATGATAAGAATGGTTTTGAAATATCATTAGATGACGCTAAAGAATTAGCTATTGATGATTATCAATTAACGAAAGTAAAGAAAAATAAAGATACAGAACCCAGAAGAACTTATCGTTTAATGTTTTCAATGAAAGGTAAACTAGATCAAGATATTTTAAAAAGAGCTGTTTACAATACGTTATCTACACATTTTAACGATCACAATTTTTATTATAGCTTGCACCCTGACACAGATAATAATCATATTCATGTTACAGTGATGAAAAAATCATTATCTAACGGTAAGAATTTAAATATAAATAAATCTCTATTAAATAAGGTTAAGTCACAGTTTGCAATTAATCTGCAATTAGATGGCGTTAATGCTACATTTTCTAGTGCAACAGATAAACAAAGTAATATTGAGAAAGAATCGGCTAAATTGCAAAGAGAAAATCGACGTAAAGATGCCAATGTTTATAAGATTGTTGATTTTGGTAAAGCTCATTTTAATTTTGATGAAAACAAGCCATTTTCTTATTACTTATTTATGCAAACAAAAAACGGTAAAGCAAAGAATATGTGGAACAAGGGATTGGAAGATTCAATTAAACAAGCAGGAGCAGTCATTGGCGATTATATAAAAATCAAAGAGATTAAAGATGAAAATAATGAGTCATTCAAAATAAAAAAATGGGCTATAGAAAAAGTTGAACGATTGGACGCTCAAGAATTTATTATTAATGATTTCGGGCTGGCTAATTATCAATTTCAAATAAACGGTAAGCAATCAGCATTTGCAAAATTAATTGATAGCAACGGTAATGAAAAGACGATTTGGTCGAAACAGATTAATCGATTTTTAAATGACAATAAAGCAGAAAAAGGAGATAAGATTATAATACAAGATGATAAGTTTATAATTAACAAGAAGCACATTAAGTCTATAAACTTATCACAGATAGAATTTTAAAATGAGCGGTCAGTGGATTACTCTATTAATTCCAACTTGCATTACCAACTCTATTTTTTGAAACTACTGCTTTGTGAGAGTTTTGGCAATTTAAACTATCGCCATCAATTTCACCATTTTCACATTTTTTACGGTATTCATCTAGTAGCTCTTTGTTATTTTTAAAATCTTCTACTGTATAGGTCTTTTCATTACATCCGAATAAGAACATGGCAGTAATAAATATTAGTATTTTTTTCATAATTATCCTCGCAATAATAAATTTATTAATTATTTTTGTACTTTCTTAAAAAATCATCAACTGCAACTCTTAGTAAATCAGATATTGTTTTTAAAGGCAACTTTGCACGTTTATTTTTTATTGCAATGTCTTCTAGTTCTTCATATTTGTTCTCATCTATTTCAAATGAAATCTTTTTCATTATAGATTTATTTTCTACTTTTTCACCTTTACTATACGGGCGATCAGCTAATTCATCGGCCAATTTGTCAGCTTGATTATATATTTCTTTTGATTTGTTTGGAGTTTTCAAGTTCAACCTCTTTTATTAATTAATAAATAATATTTAATAAATATTAAAGAATATTTAGTTCGTCGAGCAAATTAGTTACTTCTTCACTAGCTTTTTCATTATTTGTTTCTAATACACTTTTGCCATCTGAATAACTTGTTCTATATACACGTCGATAATATGCAATGCTATTTAACAGTTTTATGTCATTTATTTCTGATAGATATTCTACAAAGTCGTGGCGTTCTTGCCCCTGAATAATTGGATTTGTTGTAGCTAATGTTTGATAGCAATATACTTTTAATTTTGGGTTTAAGTCTTTTATGCGTTCTAATTGTTCTTCTAATTCTAACAAAGTGTCCAAGTCTTGTTGCGAACACTGGTGAGGAGAGATAACAATATCGGCTACTGAACAACCTGTGATAAATTCTCGACTATTACGTCCTGCTACATCAACTATTATAAAATCGTAACGAGAATCCAGATCTAGTAATGTAGATGCTATATTTTCCCGTTTTTCCACTAAATTGATTGGGGGTGTAATATTTTCACTTTCTCTTAATAACTGCCATTTTGATGCTGAACGCTGGGGGTCTGCATCAACTAAACATACATCTTTATTTTTTAATGCTAATGCAACTGTTAAGTTAATTGCTGTTGTTGTTTTACCTGCTCCACCTTTATTACAGCCGACTACGATTATCATTTATAACTCCCATAATAAATAATATTTAAGAAATAATATTTATTATAAATTAAATAATGAATTTGTAAATATTATTTATTAAATAATATTTAAGAAATAATATTTATTATGACTATTCTATTTCATTAGAATTTTGTTTTTGATTTTGTTTGAAGTTTTTGTGAGCTGTAGAATTTATTGCGTGGTCTAGTTTATATTCAACGAATGGAGTTATTACATGCTTTGTGACCCAGTCACAAACTTGTTTTTTTTGTTTTAGCTTCCCGTTAATAATTTTAGCTTCTGTTGTGAATTCTACAGAGTTATCAATGACTCTTAGATAATTCACAATCGGAAATAGTTTTTTTATATTATTGTAAGTTTTATCAAATCGGTGTCTGATTATATCTTCAGCAATATTATGTCCGCCATTTTTAACTCTATTATTTACTCTATCAATATGGTTATTTAATGACTTTAGACCAACAAAATAAGCTCGAACACTATATGAATTTTCTTTAGCTATTTTTATTTGTTTTATTATTGAATAACCTGATAGAGTACTTTCGAGAAGAAATGATTGATTGTTTTTTATTGCATCATCAAACATTTTCAGTGCAATTTTACCAGCACGAACGCTATTACAATTATGCTCTTTAGCAATTTTATCTGGATCAATAATCAGGATATCTTGAGCTGATGCTATATCATCTCTAATTGTTGATTTACCAGCCCCATTTAATCCCAAAATAAAAATTGCATTTTTACGCAACTCGTTTTCCATCTTTATCCCTTATCATTAACTTTGTACCATCGGGATTAAACTGCCATGTTTCGCCGTTATCCAGTTCTCTGACATAACTCTGTTTTTGAAATTTTTCAGTTAATCTTCTTTTTGCAAGAATATCAAATGATTCATCATTTAAGTAACCATGATCAGTTACCCAAAGATCTTCTGGAACGGGGTATAAATCTGGGTTAATAGCGTTTTCTTTTATATCTGAATAAATTTTCATATTAATATCCTCATTAATATAGTTTGTTAATTATACAGGAATTTAAAAAAAATAAAAATAATAAATATTATTTATTATATATTATTTAAGATTAAGAGTTTCTTTTTTATGCTTAGACCAAACATTTTTTACAGTTGCAGGACTACAATTCAATAGCTCCGCTGTTTTGTTTATGCTTTTTCCTTCCGATCTGCACTCAATAATCAGTCGATGTAACTGTAAGTTTGCTTTTCGTCCTTTAAATTTACCGTTTGCTTTAGCTATTGCTATCCCGTCTTTTTGTCGCTGTCTACGGATCTCATAATCATCACGAGCTACTTGTAATGATATTTTTAACAACAGATCTTGCATTGAGTCTATAACTATTTTTGTTACGCCGCTTGCTTCAGATGAAAGTTCAGACAAATCAAAAATGTCAGGAATGCTTAATTTTGCACCTTTTTCTTTAATTGAGTTAATTAATGCTAATGCTTCATCGATGGGTAAACGGCTAATACGATCCATTTTCTCAGCAATGATTACATCTCCGTTTTGTAAATCTGAAATCATTCTTTGCAATTCTGGTCTATTAGTAATAGCTCCTGATGCTTTTTCACGATAGACATTTGCAATGTAATAACCTTGTTTTTTAGTATCATCAATAATTCGCTCTTGTCGTTCAAGTTCTTGTTCTTTTGTACTTACTCTTAGATATATTCTAGCAACTTTCATTTTTTTTCCTAAATCAGTGATCTTTAACTACTGATTTTTTCAAATTCCATTCTCTTATTACAATTACCGCAGTTTAAATTTGCCGAAGCTTTTGCCCACGCATTTAGCCCACATAAAGGGCATGAAAATTACTAAATAGTTCATCTTTAATTCCTCTTTTTATGGTTGGGTGGCTATTTTAACATATTAAATTCAGCTAAGCTATTTTAAGTCACTGTTAGATATTTATTGACCTACTTTAAAGAATAGGCTATTATAAGTATACTTTAATTAGCTACTCAAGGAGTAAATAGAATGAATGTTAAAAATTTGAAACGAATAATAATTATTTTATCATTTGTAGCTATTTTCCTTTCCGTGTTTTTAGCAGGTTTTTTTTTCGGGATTGCGGGTGTTGTGGGGATAATTCCAGTTATTCTTATGCTTAACCTCATTTTTATAGAGTTAAAAAAATATTAGATGACTATAAATAAAATAGCGCTCGCTACTCGTGATGAGCCAACAATGGCGGAGGATTTTATTAATCTAATTGACGACCCGAACATTCGAGTTGTAGAACGTAGACAGCAGGAAAACAAAATTATGTATCGAGGCAATAACTCGTTAATTTCAATTATTGCGATGTATCAAAATCATTCAAGAGAAGACATTTTAGCAACAATTAGGGGCAATAAAGGGTTTGAATCAGGCTCATGCTCAGAATCATGCGAAATATTCTCGTGTCAATTAGATTTCGATTTAAGTTAATTAACTGATTTTTAATTTAGAACAAAAGAGGAGTGTAATTATGGACGGTGATATGGTCATGCCTTTTTTATTTTGGGGTATTCCTATATCCACAATGTGGATTACGAGTTGCGTGTTAAAACGTGATTTTTTTATCTTGTTAATTTTTTTTGTATTTTTTTCAATTTTTTCTATTCTTATTGGATTAATGATTTACTTGGGTATACGTAGTGGTGAGGGTATATATATAGTAAAAGACATGAATAATTTTCCATATTTGAATTTTTTTAAGGTTACTATCGCAAATAGTCTAATGGTAAGTTTTTTATTTATAATAGTGCCATCTTTTTGTCTTAGAAAAAAGAAAAATTGTGATGATAAAAATATACTTTAATTAGCTATGTAATATAGGAAAGAGGAAATAAATGTTAAAAGTAAACGATGTTGTCATTTTTAAAAATATTTTTTCAAAATTGGCTGGGCGTGTCAGCAAATTAAAAAAAGATAAAGGTGGTAGTGTTATTGGCTGTGAAATAGTTTCTGTTGATAGAACTTTCATGATGTCAACATATCACGTTAGTATCGATGATGTTATCGATATTGTTAATGAGAATATACTTTAATTAGCCATGAAAATTCAGCAAGGGAGGGGGAATGAAAATATTAAGTAAGTTATTTAGAAATAAAGAGAAAGAAAAAATTATCGAACAACTTCACTTTGCTAGAAATGTAGCAAAACGATTAGATGAACATCGAGAAATAGTTGAAAGCATCAGAGATCATACAGATTTATTTAAAACACATGAATGGCATATTTGGCAAATGGCAACACAAGATGATTATTTAATGCGGTTGTTCTATATTTGCTACGGTTTTTATCCAAAAGTAGGGCTTGATCCTCGGAATGGTCAATCTGTTAGAAAACGACCAGAAATTTTGGGCGAATGTGGTTTACCTGAATTTAAAAATAAGGCGTTATGACTTACTTTTTGTATACTTTAATTAGCTACTCAAGGAGTAAATAGAATGAATGTTAAAAATTTGAAACGAATAATAATTATTTTATCGTTTGTAGCTATTTTCCTTTCCGTGTTTTTAGCAGGTTTTTTTTTCGGGATTGCGGGTGTTGTGGGGATAATTCCAGTTATTCTTATGCTTAACCTCATTTTTATAGAGTTAAAAATTAAAGAATAAATTATCGAACAACTAGTGAAAGGTATTAAATATGATTAATTTTATGTTTGTTTTACTGTTAGGAGTTTCAATCTATTTAATTGGTTTATATTTTAATTTTATATATAAGAGAACCATTAAAAAAATCAATATACTTTAATTAGCTACGCAAAGAGTGAAGTGATAATGAGTTTTCTCATGTGCATTAAGTGTGAATTTTGCTACGCAACCGTATTGAAAAGCCATTGATAGCACGCTATCAACAGCTTTACAACACTAATTCACAATTACTACACAATCGAAAAATAGACTTCGGCAAGTTAATGGCTTCCGCTCCGCTTTTAATAATAATAAATTTTTTTGTTTTTTTAAGGATAACAGATGATACAAGTATCTAAACCAAGAAAACTAAATACATATGATAATATGCCAATTCTTTATCCAATAAATTGGTCTATTGATGACATTAATAATTGTGTAGGTTTTAATGTTGAAACTTTATTCAAAAAAGCAACAAACATTTATGGTGAAAGTTTACAAAAAGATATTGCTCAAAAATCATACTTGCGTAATTTGTTAATAATTTATCTCAAGTTTAGCAATGTTCCCATAAAAGATATCGGGTTTATTATGAATTTATCTACGTCAAGAGTGTTTAAAATAATAAATCGCTCGATGCTGCCAATTTTTGGCAAAAATATTGAAGCTAATTTCAGATCATTCTATGTACTTTATGAATACAAAAATATGCAACCTGTTTCATTTGAAAAAACATCATCTCAAGTCTCATTTGAGAAAGAAATCGAAGATGATATAAAACAACGTTTTTCAATTTTTGTTAGAAGCGTCATAGAACACTATCTTTATTACTTTAGTTATAAAGATGAGCAATTAACTAGCAATGTTATGCGATTAGCTACTGAGTACACAAAGAATAATAAAGTTACGTAATGCCCGATAGGGTATTTTTATTACTAGTATTTTGTATTGTACAATACAATTAATATGAAAAGAGGGAACTCTAATAATGATTAAACCATCGATTATTGCGTACAAAGAACTACAGCAAGCATACGATTTTTTCAATGAACATTTATTCAATAATGAAACAGGTCAGCAAATGACACACTACATCATGAAAGATGGATTATTTCAGCAAGTTGTTTACAATTTACTTAAGAGTGGCTTTGAAATATCCTGGTACGATAAATATTCAGAAAGTATAGTTGCACCAGTTTCAAAAGTGAATTATGACATATTAATTGATTGGCTTAACATTACGCCTGTGGACAATATCGAGCTAATTAAAAAACTTACAAAAACAGTTAACAGTAATTCAATTCAGATGGGAGGCAATGATGATTTATCAATAACAAAACCGATTTTAAAGGGAACTGGCACAAGAGATAAATTTACATGCCCAGACTGTGGGCTAAATGCGTGGGCAAAACCCACGGCAAATTTGATTTGTGGTGATTGTAATAAAAGAATGGAAAATATAAAATTTAGTTAACCAAAAAATCATCTAATGATTTTCCTTTTTCGAGTTGTTTTGACAACCAAGAAGGCATTTTTCCCCGACCCGACCACGTTAGATTGTTGTTTTCATCTATATATTGATATTTTATTGTTGAAGCTTTTCTTATTTTTAATGCGTCTAAATCATTAGGATTTAGACCGATTGATAGCATATAGTCACTGACCTTTTTTAATTTATTTTGCTTTTCTTCTTCTTCAATTAAACGTAATTTCTCGGTTTCTTTTATTTTTTCATTAACATCATTGAAACGAGCAATCAATTTTTCACAATAAGATGAGCCATATTTCTTAAACAAACGAGTTATATTTTTTTTGTTAGATAAAAATTTATGTATTTCGTTTAATTCCATTATTTTGTCCCTATTTAAATTTAAATTTGACTGTATTATCAACTAATTCTAACTTAGCATTAAAAAGCTTCCCCGCTTTGCTAGTAAACCCTTTTATTTCATTTGTGACTTTTTTTTCTATTAACATATTAATTTGATTTTCTGTTAATGTTTTTCCTGCGATGGTTTTCCATATTTTAAAATCGCAATTTTTACAATGAACCAACTTATCTTTTGATAACAATGTACAACTACATGCGGGGCAATTAAGTGATAACTTATTTTCAACAGGCTTAACGATAGATATATCCAGTTCAGTTGAAATTAATTTAGTTATATCGTCATACAGATTATTAACAAACTCATCGAGGCTGAGTTCTCCACTTTGTATTAACTCTTGTTGTTCACTTAATAACGCAGTTAGATCAGGTAATAAGACTTTTTGGGGTAATGATTGACAGAATGATAGCCCCAATTCGGTTGGAATAAGATTTTTTTTATCCAGCTTTATAAAACCTCGGTTCTTAAGTGTCTCAATCATTGTGTGTCGAGTTGCAGGTGTTCCTATACCTCCATGTTCATCTTTTTTGTCTTTGTCTTTATTCTTTAATAATTGCTTTATTTTCGGATCTTCAACAAAATCAGCAACTCTGACAAGTGCCGATAATAAACTTGCTTCAGTGAATAACGGTTGTGGTTTAGTTTCCTTTTCTTCTACAATAGCATCATTACATATCACAGAATCGTTAATATCCAACTTATTAAGTTCATCAAAAAATGTTATATCATCAATTTCATTATTGTCTTCTTTCAAAAATGACGTAAAGCCAGCATCAATAGTTTTATTCGCTTTTAAAATAAATGATTCATTCTCAATACTAACGTTAATTGTTAACGACTGATATTTTTTGCTTGGTAAAAATTGACAAAGGAAACGTTCTACAATCGCAAAATAAACGTTTTTCTGAGCTAGTGATAGCTTGTCTATATCTGGCACATTATCACTTGGAATAATAGCTGTATGAGCTGTAATTTTTGAGCTATCAAACGCTTTTGATTTAATATTGCAATTAAAATTAATAGAATGATAATTATCAATACATTTCAACTTAGAGATTAAAGCGGGGGATTTTTGATACTGCTCGTCAGATAAGTATGAACAATCACTACGGTTATAAGTAATCGACTTAAATTTTTCTCGGAGTTCTTGCGTTATTTCTAATGTTTGTGATGCTGTGTAACCGAATAATTTATTCATGTCCTGTTGGAGTTTCACTAAATTGTACGGCAATGGTGGAGAAACTTCTTTGTCATCAAGCGTTTTACTAATGATATAACCCGTTTTGTTTTTAACTTTATTAGCAACTGATTGTGCATAATCTTTACTAATCAATCGTTTTTTATCATCCAACGGAGCATTTTCAGTTGCTTTCCAAGAGCCTTTTAAAGAGTTAAATATTCCATTAATAACAAAGTAAAATGATTTTTGATGATTTTTATTCTCTAAATAACGTTTTACTATCAGTGCCAAAATCGGGGTTTGTACACGCCCAATTGACAATACCCCTTTATTTCCATTTTTTTGAGCTTGAATTGTCACAGCACGAGTCATTGATAAACCGTAAATGGCATCACTTACACTTCTTGCCAACGCCTTTAAATATAGCCCTTTGTACAAATTATTGGACTTCATATTGCCAAGAGCTTCTCTTACCGCTTTATCAGTATTATCATTAATTAATAAACGTTCCACAGGTTTTTTGTTATTACAATAAATCAGGATTTCATCAACTAACAATTGCCCCTCATCATCTGGATCTCCTGCGTTAACAATTTCATCAGATTTTTTTATTAAATCCAAAATAATTTTAACTTGTTTGCTGGCGCTTTTTTTCGGTTTCAACTTAACTGGATAGAGTTTTAAGGGTAAATCTTCAATTCTCCATTTTGCATAATCTGGATTAATTTGTTCAGGATCAACCATTTCTAATACATGACCGAAGCACCAAGTAACATAATAATTGCTTGATTGATAAAAACCATCTTTTTGCTCAAATTTTTCATCTAATCCCTTAACAATATCTTTGGCTAAATCGGGTTTTTCTGCAATAAATAGTTTCATCTTTATATTCCACTTTTTTTAATTAATAGATAGAAAAAGCGTTTTTAACGGCTCTTTCTCTATCAACTTTATTTTTCCAATTTTGTTGATTAAGATCATTTACCTCTCTCTCTCTAATGGAATAGCACCGACAGCTATTCCTGCTGTTACGATTGCCTGTAACTGTTGAGTGGGTAGATAATTTTCATAATTATAGTAAACC
This sequence comes from Gilliamella sp. Bif1-4, assembly GCF_001690535.1. Lineage (NCBI taxonomy): Bacteria > Pseudomonadati > Pseudomonadota > Gammaproteobacteria > Orbales > Orbaceae > Gilliamella > Gilliamella sp. Bif1-4. The sequence continues at coordinate 13,355 of NZ_LZHC01000044.1, forward strand.
CACTTTTTATTATTTATATCAAAACGAGGTCTTCGACAAATTGCATTTTTATCAAGCCACGTCCCACTTAAAAAAGGGAGCATTCCCGACCTGAAATAAAATTTTTTATCTTCCGCAGGAGATTTTTTTATAATAAGCTGAATGTAACGACACACTAATGAAAAATTTTTCACACAAGATAGATCATCTTCAAATTGAATTACCCCTTTTTTGAATAAATGAAAAGTACCAAATGTCATAATAAATGGACGATTTTTCGAGGTAGGAAATGTCCAAGTTGCATAAAATGAATATTTATTTTTTTCTTCTTTTTCAATCCACGCTTCAGCAATAAAGTTGTGTTCTTTATATTGTCCAAGAAAAAAAATATCTTCATTTCTCATAACTCGAATACTGCTTTTAAAAGAAATTGGTACTCTGCAATAAAAAAGGAAATCTGAAATAGTCTTTATGCTAGCTACATTCATATTATTCACCTATTTCCACCCGTGGCTACATTAAATGCGAGCATAAATGAATCATTTTTAGTAACTATTAATTGAGCATCTTTACCTAGTCTACCCATTAAATTTACTTTATTTTTCATAATAAATTCCTTAATTTTTAATTTTTTCAAATGTGGCGGTAACTATTGAAGAACAATAATTTTGATTAAAATTGAAACACTCAGGTACTAATACAATATTGGTGGTATTTCGAGAAAGCTTAATAAAAGTTTGTATTCGTTGAATTAATTCAAACTCACCGTGTAACGTTATTTTGTCTGCGTGATCTAACAAATAATTTATTTTTATTAAGTCGCTTGTCGTTGACTGTATAGTATTTTTATCAATATAAATTGATTCAGTTACTCGCCAGTTTCCGTTATCTTTTGTGTTTTTTATTGTTCCAACCATTTTCTCCACAGAAACTTTGTTAACCGCAACATCTTTTCCCTTTGGGAAAGGGGCTGGTTCAGGTGGAGAAGAACACCCACTTAGTAATAAAATTAAACTTAAATATATAAATCGCATAATCTTTCCTTTAGTTAAAAAATATCATCATCAATTGCCTTTAACTCTGGCAGTTGAATAGCTAACTCATTATTTTGTACTGCTTTTTTATAATCAGACTCAGACGGATTCCCATTAACATTTCGTAAAGTTGATGAAACTAATTTAAATTTTTCAATTAAAAATGGAGTAGAAAAATAATTTGCTTTCTTACATTTTATTTTAATGTTGTTACATAAAATAATTTCTTCATCCATTTTTAAATCCATGATTTCTTGCGGTAAAATCAATGCTTTTGCTGCCGTGTTTTCACTGCGTGAGTTACTTTTAGCTCCGAAAGAACGACCATATGATTTTGTAGTGATATTGCCGATTCGTTTTGAAATTTCTTCTGCGACCTTTGTTTCCTTAGGACGATAAAAAATATTACAAGTATGATTTTGTAGTAGTGTTGATCCGCCTTTTTCGCCATACCCCAACGGTTTATCATTTTTTATCTGTGAATCCGCTTGATAAATAATTAAACTACGCAAATCATAGCCCGCAATAAAACTCACTGAAACTTCATATTTTTCCATATAACCTATTGATGTAAACTCATCCATTCCAAGCAAGCACGGATGCTTTAATTCTGGGTTTTGGTCGGGTAGCCCCTGAGCAATATTTGTATCAATTAATTGTGTAAAAAAGAGATTTATTATTGGTCTTGCACTAACTAGATCTTCAGGATTAATTACGAGATAAATAGTCATTTTTCTTCGTCGTAAATCTCTAAAATCAAAGTCATTTTGACTGGTTGAATTTTTGATAACTCGATTCTGGAACGGTTTTAATGCTGTTTCGTACGCAGTTTTAACACCAGTAAATTGTTTTTCAGCTTCTTTTTGTGAGAAGAATGATAGAAATAGATTGTAAACAGTATCGGGCAACCAACCCAGTAGGTATGCCGTTTCTGTTGCTAGCTCTAATGAAATTTTTTCTTTTTGACCATTTTTTATAATATTAATGCCATTTAATGCACCGCCTACATTGGTTAGTGTATAATCATCCCCTAGATACCCGTTATGATAAAAAACACCAAATAAATACGTAATCGCAATAAAAATCGACTTCCCTTCCCCGACGAAAAAATCATTATCTTTTGATATATAAAATGAGTTAGCTATATTTTGAATTTGTAGCTCAACCTTTGGATCATTAAAATCTAAATACAATAGGGGATTATAACGATGGGTGTATTCAGAAAATGGATTAAACAAGAAAACATCTTGTCCTAGAATATCTCGTCTATATTTTGATGTATAATCAAAACATTCTTGTTTAATATCTAATACAACTAGGCTATCTTCCCAACACATCAGATTAGGAATAACAATACCCGTTCCTTTCCCACTTCGTGTTGGCGCACCTAATGAGCAGAACTCTTGCCCACCGAAGAACAACGGTTTTTCATTATATAAACCAACTAGAATGCCTTTTTCTTCCATCAGTTTTTGGCTTTTTATTTCATTTATCGTGCTCCACTTTGCCGTTCCGTGTAGCTCTCGTTCCTTTCTCTGTTTTTGAGCTATTACTAATAGACCAGCTAATAATAATAATACTATCAACATTATAAATAGTGCCGCCAATGCTGATAAAATAGTTGTTTTTACTTCACCTGCCATCAATGCCAAATACGGTGTTTTCAAACTAAAATAATCGTACGCCGAATGAATTAACTGAAAAATACGTTTAATTTTCTTTCCGTGTAATGCAACATCAGGCATATATATAAATGTTAAAATTACACTTGTTAAACAATATGCTATAAATAAGCCAAAACTAAAAATGATAGAGATAAATACTTTTTGTCCAGCATTTAATTTTTTAAAAAATTTAATCATTTTTGTAATCTTTCCAAAAAATAGTCGTAATACGCCGTTTACCGTTAATGTTTCCAATGTGGATCACAATATCGACAGTATCACGGATAATCTCTTTTGTTGTATCGTACGGAATTTTGCTACCCGTTGGATTTTGTAATGACATCATCGTTAATCGAGTAATAACCTGCTCATAACTACCTGCATGTAATGATGTTAAGCTTCCTCCGTGACCGCTTGAGATTACATTAATGTAGTCAAATGCTTCACCGCTTCGAAGTTCTGCCAGTAAAATACGATCGGGCTTCATACGTAAACACGATTTCAGTAACACTGATGGATTAATAACAGACTGATTTTCAGATGAATACAGTAGATTAACCATGTTGTCATGAATAGTTGAAGTTATTTCTCGTACATCCTCGATAGTAATAATTCGTTGATCCGCAGGAATTGAATAAATTAATGATTTCATGAACGTAGTTTTACCGCTTCCCGTTGCCCCAGCTATGACAATGTTTTTCGTTCCGCACGCAACTGCTAAAGAAAAAAATGCTTTATATTGCTTTTCAGATAACAGTTTCTGTAATTCACTATCAACAGGATCTACATACTCACCTAGAACAATGTCATCAAAAAAACCTTGATTACTGAAATCATCAAGAGTAATTGTAAATTGAGACGGCTTTCTAATTGTGATTGAATACTGGCTTTTGTCGCAAGCAGGGGGAATAACAACTTGTAAACGTTCGCCATCGGGCAGATCGGCACTCATAATCGGATGGTTTTCATTCAAAATATTATTTGAATATGTTGCCGATGCATTAACGAAAAAATTTAAGTTATCTTTTGTAATTCTTTCATTTTCTTCTTCAGTGCCAATCTGCCAGCCTGATTTAGTTTCATAACGAATTTGACCAATTTTATTAATGACAATTTCGGTAATATCATGACGAGTTAACAAATCACCAAATAAGTTGTTTATATGAGAACGTAATGCTCGAGCATCTTTTTTGACGATAACTTTATCTTTATTCATTTATTGACCTCTTTTGTTTAATGAATAAACACTAGAAAAATCAATATCACGAGCTACAAAAATACCGACTTTATCGCCTTGGTTTTTATAAAGAGTGGGCTTTATATCTCCCATCTGTTCGAGCACAGTTTTCGCTAATTCTTCGCTATTTTCTTGTGTGTTTTCGAGATAATTACGATTATCTGACTTTGCCAGTCTTGATGATAATGCTGAACTACTATCCGTTATCATACTGAGCAAAATTGCATTACCGAATCGTTTCCAAAAATGTTGATCCGTCCAACCAGTTAAGCCATTTGCTCCCAGTTCATCTGTTGAACCGCTGTTAACATCGACATTGATATTATTCGGAGTTCTTATCTCTTGCCAAATGACAAATATCTGATCACTTCCGTGGCTCACTGCTCCAGTTTGATAAACACCAACTGCTTTTGAACCTTTTTCAATTAATGTTACATTTCCATTTTTTGACAGGACATTTTCAGCAATCGTACAACTAATTTGACCGCCCACATTACTAATGAGTTTTTGTCTCAAAACGCATGGAATATATGTACCCTGTTCGAGTAACAAATTAGGATTGTAACGGCTTTTTATTGCTGTATTTGCTTTGAATGCTGTGCTAGAAAACATATCATTACTAGAAGAACCAATTTTGTTACCATCATTATTACCACTTGATTGGTTATCTGATTGACTTTGACTAGCAGAATTAGATTGTCCACTTTTAACAACCATTGTTCCTGAAGATTTACTAAATGCCCCAGTTGAATTTGAGTTAGCATTTTTATTACCTATAAAACCGACATCATCTTCTTCTTCAACTTCAGCTTTATTATTAACAATATTAAACTGTTTGCTTGGTGGGGGGGGTAACGTAAAGTTTTTCTTTTCATCAATATTTTTAGAAACTTCTTTTGCAACGGTTTCTTTATTGTCTGTTTTATATCTCACATAAACTAATTTATAGAATGCAAAAGCTAAAAAGAAAATAACAAGTAATACAAAAACTAATTTCAAAAACCGTTGATTTTTTTTATAGCTTTTATCTCCTGCAATTGCAATTTTGGGTTGAGATGGTTCTTTATTCTCAGTCATAGATAAAAATCCTATTTATTATTTATTATTTAATATTTCTGATAATATCTTTATTACTTGTTACTTGATTATTTTGAACTGATTTACCAAAGCTTTTATTTACAATACCGACAACTTCATCACCACTCCTGAGAATAAAGCGACTAGCTGTTTTATGAACAACTATGATGGTATATTTTTCAGTGTTTTTAACACTTGTATTACTCATCATTTCTTGTTTGCCCTGATAGTAAAAAATAGCGGGGATTGTTTTTTCAGATGTAAAACCAATAAACGTACGAACACCATCGTCGTAAGTGAAATCGGGAGTAATAGATTCACTATCTTTACCAACTAACATTGTGTAATTCCAATTCTTTGGTTGTGTAAACTGCTCTAATGAATCATTAGCTAGTTTTTCTTGTTCGAGTGCTTTTTGTTCTTTTAATAACGCTTGTTTTTTATTACTTTCGTCTGTTGGATACGTAAAATTAATCAAGTAAGAGTTATCATCAGAATCAACAAGCTTTAAATCAAACGTATAAATGCGTTTATTCGTCGTAACAATGAGATTTGTATCCCATTCGGCGCTATTCGGCTCAATAATCATATCTTCGTATTTATACGCCATCGGTTTAAGAAAAATCTTATTGTTATTGTCCGTAGTCTCCCAGCCAAGATTAAACCCAATCACAACATCAACAATAACTTCATCTTGAGAAAAATTAATCGCTGTCACATACCCCACTTTTGCATTGATTTGCGTGACGTTGTAACCATTGTACGCTAAATATTGCATACGCTTATCAAATTTAGATGAAGTGGGTTTTTGAACTGCGTTACAAACACTAGCTAATATCAATAATAAAAAGATGGAGCATCGTTTCATTAAATATTTTCCTCTATGATTTGATAACTGGTGACAGAAAAGCCAAGTGGATTTTCAAGACGATATGATAGCTTTAACTTTTGAGCGGGTTCATACTCATATGACAGTTTTATAATAAAGTTTCGTTGATAAACTTCATTTTTTTCAGTAGTGTATGTTTTAACAATACGGGCTGTAGCCATCTTTATATCTACATTATTAATGTCTTCTAATATAATTGAATTGACCTTGACTGAAATTGTTCCCGTTTTCATCACTTGATCTGGACTATCAGCTCTGTTCATTTGAGCCAGATATTCATTTTTTACGTTTTCACTACTGTATAACTGTGTTTCAATATATGTATTTTGAATAGTTTGATATGTGTAGCTTTCTCTTGTTTGAATGTATGAATTTACAAAATACTTGTCTAAGGCTTCGTTTGCGTGTAACTGCTCAGGATCAACAACAGTAATTACATCGGGGATACCAGTTTTTTCGTTCACTTGAATCACATACGGCGTTACCTCTTTTAACGGCAAAATTATTGCTAAAATTACCCAAGAAATAATTAATAAAAAAATAGTCACACCTGTTATCAACCACGCCCTTTTTTCTGAACGTTTGAACATATACTCTCGATCGTTCTCATATGAAATACACTTACTGAAACTGTCATTAGACGGCTTATTATCATCTTTTATTTTTTCAAACATGGTACTTCCTTTTTTAGAATGTATTTTTATTACCGAATTCTTTTTCTAATTCATGCAAATTTTTATTAATTGCGACCTCTTTTGAGCTTTCAAAGCTTTTATCCCAATTGGGGGAAACTGGAGCTTGATTACTACATGCAACTAAATAGATTGAAAATATGCTGATGAAAAAAATTTTTATTTTTAACATACTGAATCCTTATTTTTTGGACATTGCATTAGAAATTGAGTTAGCTAATGATTGATTTTGAGATGCTTGTGCTTTACGCTGTTTATAACTATTAATTTTATTTTCAATGATGTTGTTAGACATTGATTGATTCATTCTGTCTACGCTAACTTGAGATAATGCCATTGAAATTTGACCCGCAAGTTTGACTCCATAAATAGTTATCACCCCAGCAATGAGATACATAATGCATGAAAGAAAAGCTTCAGCTCCAGAATGTTTTGCAACCCATTCATTTGTATATTTAGCTATCGAAAAACCAACTTTAGAAAATACAGACAAGAACAAAACAAAAAGACAACATCCTATTACTGCTTGTAGCCACATCGAAAACATATTTTTAAACCACCCCCAGAGGTAGCAGAACAAAAATAAGGGGAAAACAGCAAGCAAAGCTATCAAAGTTATTTCGGAAACAACAATACCAACTGCATAACTAACAACTCCTAGACAAAGAGGTGCCATAAATAAGCATTGAACTATCCAAAACAGATGCCCAGAAATACCGTGTGCTTTATCGAGTGAATCAGCATATAAATTAACAATAGCTCCTATTTTTGCATCAATTCCACCATAAGCGTTCCCTGAAGTTTCATCTCCAACTAAAAAACCTCTCAACCCATGTACCGCATCGTTTACATAAGTAGTATATGTCCCCATATTACTGAGCACTCCAAGAACTATTGCAAATCTTGCTAGATTCCAGACAAAATCATGCATTGGCTCTTGGATTTTTCCTGCTAAAACCGTGTAGCCGTAGAACATTACATATATAGTAATCCCCAGACTAGAGACATCTAGTAGACCTGCCACCCAGCCCGCTTGTACTAATTTAATTCCTTCAGTAATAACAGAATTAATTTCATCGCCCATATCACCAAAAAGAGTAAAATTTATCATGATACAATTCCATTACCAGTGAGCATTGCTAACTTTATTCGACATTACTTTTTCACGCCTAATATCTTCTTGTTGCACTTCAATTAACTCTTTTTGTTGTTGCTGTTGTTGTACTTGTATATCCATTTTCAATTTGTCAGCTTGTAATAGAGCGAGTTGTGTGTTCATTGCATTATTTAAATCAAGACTTTCTTTCTGATCTTTAGATTGAGCCATTTTTTTTGCAATCTTATTAATTGTTTTTACTCGCTCATCAATAGCTTTGAGATTATTATCAGCTTGCTGTTGACGCAGTGTCATAAGAACGATTTGACCCTCACAATTTTTCCTTTCCTTAGCAACAAAAGAATTCGTTGAATTTTGTTCTGATGAACATAAATTATCTAAACCGTAGCTTTTATAGATTTTTTTCAAGTCAGCATTTAAACTATCAAATCCTAATTCAAGTATTTTCTTCGGATTATTTATCCATTTTTGTAACTCTTGAGCGTCTTTAAAATAAGATGAGCTATCTTTTACTAAGTCTGCAATATCTCGTACACCTGTTTGAGCCGCTAACGTATCTCTTTGTGTTTTTAGCTGATCTTTATATTGTTTAACCGTTTCAGTCCACCGTTTGGCTTGTTCTGCTGCTTCAAGTTGTAATTGAGCAATTGCTGCAATATCAATTGTAGGAAATCCACCAGCAAACACAGATACAGGTGATGAACATAACGCTATTAAAATTAATATTTTTTTCATTTTTATTTCCTTACGAAATTAAACACATTGTTGTTTGAACAGATGTAACCAATTTTTAGGTTCATCTCCGACTTGCTCAATCAATGAATGAACTAAATTTATATTTTCCATTGATGCAGATAAAATCTTTAAGTTTTCTCGCCCCAGCCCCGACAAATCGATTTTTGCAACAACGGTATTTCCTCTTGTGTCGCCATCATTCTCATTGCCTTTTTTTATTAATAATTGACGACTGTCATCTGCTAATTTTTTTATAATTTCGTATTCTTTTAATGAAACTTGAAAATGCTTTGTATATTCATCAATATCTGCTTTAGAGTTGGGTAAAAAAAGAAAAGTTTCGACTTGTTCTATAATTGCTCTAGCTATATCGCTTTTAATTATCTCGTCTGGAGATTGAGTTGCAAAAACTAAAAAACTATTTCTTTTTCGGAATGTTTTCAAACCGTCGTAAATAAACTTTTTAAAGAAAGTTCCGCCCGAAAGCCATTTCCAGAATTCATCCATAAAGATCGGCAATCTGCGACCATCTGTAATTTGTTCAATTCGACGTAAAATATAAAATGTGATTGGAGCAACAATATTTTTATTATCTAAAATCTCTGTACCATCAAAACCATAAATGGAATGCGTATCAAAATTGATATAATCTTGTTCATTATCAAAAACCCACGCATATTCTCCATCTCCCGCCCAAATCGATAACCGTCTGCTCAAATCATTATCATTGCTAATATCAGATTGAATATTTTCAAGTAGAAGTGACATTCCATGATATCGATTAACTTTTTCTTCACTCATTACCGCATTAACTGCAATGCTAATTTGTTCTTTCTCTCTAACTGATAACAATTCACCATTCATCGTTGCCAGCATTGCAATTAATTTATTTAAAAAAGTTATATTCTCAGCAGTTTTATCCATCATAAACGGATTGAATCCCGTTTGATGTCCATCTTTTAATGAAAAATATTTACCACCAAGGGCTCGAATATTGATTTCAGCCCCGTAGTCTTTATCGAAATAGATTGCAGTGAATTTACGATTGACCGCATTGTAGGGAAATGAACCCTCAAATTCATATTGTGTTAACTGGTTCAATAGAAAAGATAATGTCATTGTCTTACCAGTTCCGCTTTTACCCACCATCAAAGAGTGACCTAGGTTCATCTCACCAAAATCATTTCGACCGATTCTTGTTTGATGAAAATTAAAATAAAATGGCTGATTAGCTGTAGTTTTTAGTAATGTTACTGCATTCCCCCAAGAATTATTTTTTTGCTTGCCTACAGGGTTATTATGTAACGAATTGAGACCTAAAAAATTGAGGCTTGTAATATCACTCACTTTATGACGAAATTTAAAATTAGACGGTAACTGTCCAAAATAGGCTTCATCAGGAGCTAACCAGTTTACTGTAACAACAAAACCAAGGTCGTTAACTGTCGTAATAAAATTATTGACGGCTTGATTAACCTCATCTTCATTATTACCAATAATCAATGCTGAAAAATGATGCTCTCCCATGATTAACTCACCCGAAACCAGCTTTTCTTTTGCTAATTCTAATTCTGCTAACTGTGAGATAGCATCATCTTCTGTTGATGTAAGCTGTTTTATTTGTCTATCAATATTTTTCTTACCAACATTTTTTGGTAAAACAGAAAATGATTGGGTTATTATGTAACGACAAGGGAAATTAATTAATTCATCTAAAAAACCTGCCTCTGTATATGCTGTCCAGTCTTTTATTTCTATTGATTTTGCGTACATTTGGTTAGTTGGTGTTGTAATTTTTAAAACACCACTTGCACACACACTAACTTCATTATTGCCCAGATAATTATAAATAGGCGTATCAAGAACACGAATACGCTGGTATTGTAGTGATAGAATATAATTGAAGAATTCTAACTGTTGAGAATATTTGACATCATCAATTAAATAACATGATAATTTATAAATACTAAATTTAGCTAAAGCACTTTCTACACGACCGCAAATATCGTTAAATGTATCAATTCGTTTATCTAACTCTAACTTACGTTCGGCGGGTTTAGCCATTTTTCTATTTAAAGATTCTGTACGAGTTTTTTTAAAAACAAGAGTGACAAAAAGCTTATTTTCCATGAACTCTGAATCTTTAAATGATGAAATGTATTTTTGATTAATTTCATTTGCAAAATCATTATTAAAAACTGGGTCAAGATTGTATTTTGTAAAGTCTTTAATATTGTGAAAATAGAACGCTACATTTTCTAATCCAAGTGATATTAATAATGTATTTAATGAGTATTTATAGTAATCAATGTTTTCATCTTCTCTTGTTTCAAACGATATACCATCAACAACCCACGTTGACAGCAAATAACCGTTTTTATCGATAACAATATCATTGGTAAGCTGTGTTGAGTAGGGTATTAGTTCGCTAAATGGAATCGATTTTGCAGAATCTAACATAGTTATTTTTTCCTTTTCATTTTTACCTTTTAATCGAATCTGTGAGTAATCAACAGAAGAAAAAAAGTATGCTCTAATCCGTTTTTTAAATGATTTATTTCTTATTTTTCTTACAAATAAATGACGTTTAGTTCCAATCACTTGAAACATTTTTTCATCAATTTTTGTCAGAATCTTTAGAGTTAAATAAGCAGGTAACAATAACGCTAAGAGAATAAAATTAAACCACACCGAAATTAAAAAAATGAATCCCCCCGTGATTACTAACGGATAAATCGGGATACCCATTAGCATTGGTGGTCTAGTTAAAGCTTTGTAAAGGATATCTCGATTTAAACTCATTTTTTATCCCACAAGCATAGATGCTATTTGAGATGACGCACCGATAAAAACACCCCCGCCCAAAATTTTTGCGCCTTCCATCATTGGGTCGCCTTTGAATAGAACTTTGTAACCTGCCCACATTATTGATATAGTTACTGTCACAACTGCAATAGCAGATAATGTGTCTGATACAAGTTGCATCGTTGTATTAACTTTTGAAAGACCTCCTCCAGCAGCAAAAGAAGAGCTAGAAAAAAGTAATAGTGATAATAATGTATTAATTTTTTTCATAATTTACCTTTGTTCAAAACTTTGTTTTTAAATTGGTTGAAATGCTTTTTATTTGTCTATTTTTAGTAATTGAAAATTTCTTTAATTGTTTATTATTCCTCCTCTCATTTTTGACATAACTGTCATTTTTTATATTAGGAACAAGTGGTTTTTTATCGATATTATTAATAATGCGTTCTAAATATGAATTGCCTGATTTTTCAGTTACAAAACCGTACTTGTAATTGCCACTGTAATAACAGCTTAATGCTTCAGATACCGATTTGTTCGGAGACTGTTCATAACAATTTTTTAAAATATCTTGAGAGACAGTAAGGTTTAAACATGGATCAAGTAATTCTTCTCCCGTTACTCCATATTTTTCGAAATTAGCTTTATTGATTTGCCCTAGTCCAACTGAATAGTTAATATCCTTTCTGTCAAACTCTTTAATTATCTGAATAGCCTCATCTTTGGTTTTAGGTTGAGTAGTCAAATCCGTACCACCAACAACAGCTATCGCATAAGGATTAAAACCGCTTTCAGTTGCAATCAATGAGTTAAGAGTATCTTGATGAACAAGTGGCGCACAAACGAGAAACAACATATTCAACGCATTCATTAGACCTTGACCTTGAAAAACAAAAAGAACTATTGTTGATTGACCGCGGAGCGGAAGCCATTAACGTTGCCGACGCATATTTTTCGATTGTGTAGTAATTGTGAATTAGTGTTGTAAAGCTGTTGATAGCTAGAATTAGCTATCAATGGCTTTTCAATACGTTTGCGTAGCAAAATTCACAGTTAATGCACATGAGAAAACTCTAAAATATTAATGACGTAACGTTCCAAACTTACTGATAATTTTATTTATCATACTCGGATCAGCAATTGAACATTGCCCAAGGAATCCGTTTCTTGCATTTGACGTTCTACCGCCATTAAATTTGCCATGTTTTTTTGAAACAATACTAAAAAATTTCTTTGTAGGGGCTGAACATTCTGATGAACTTATCCCCTTTACTTTACCCGCCATGCATATGAAAACAGTACACGGGTCATTGCTATTTATCGATGGTTCATACGAAATTTCATTTGAAAAAGATGAGGAAGAAAAACAACAAAGAGTTAATAAAATTAAAAACTTTTTTGAAAAACTTTTCATAAAAATTACCAATTTTTTGTACAGTAATTTTAAGTGTACCCAAAGTGACCTGTCATTTAAGGGAAAATTGTTATGACAAAAATATGTAGAATTTATATGAGAGTTAGTACTCATGAACAAGATCTAACAAGGCAAGAAAAAATTATTGAGGAAGCAAAAAAATTTAATTATTTTATTGCCGGTATATATAGAGAAAAAGCCTCGGGTACATTAACTCATTCACAAAGACCAGAGTTAAAAAAATTAATCAGATCGTTGCAAAATGGAGACATTGTCATGGTCGAAAAAATGGATCGTCTAACTCGGTTACCATTTCCTCAAGCCGTCGAATTAATTCAAACAATTCGCAATAAAGGTGCCCAACTATACATATCTAATGTACCTGATTTATCTGGATTTTATAATGAAAATATGACAACGCTACAGAAAATGATTTTAGATACTGTACAGAATCTATTACTAAATTTAGCTCTGATTCAAGCAAGAGATAACTATGAAGATATAAGGCAACGTCAGAAAGAGGGAATAGCAATCGCAAAGGCTAATAATAAATATAAAGGGAGGAAAAAAAATACTGAATTACATAACAAAATTATCAATTATCGTTTTAATAAAAATTTGTCACTTCAACAAATATCAATAATGTGCAAATGCTCATTAACAACTGTAAAAAAAGTGATTAAAGAGAATAAAAAAAACAGTTAATTTTTAATCAAAAAATAATTGAATTTAACTAAAACTTTGGGTACACCCTAAATTACCTAGAAGCAATTCTACAATCCCGATAAAACCTAGTGTTATGAGAAAATTTTTTTTATTTCTTTTAGTCGTTTTTTTCCATTATTAATACGTTCCATTGCATCAGCTTTTTTGCTATCAGGATTTCTATTTTTAAATTTAACAATATTTTTTTTCACATCTAATTCAATTTCGTAATCGGGTAAATTATTTTCTTGTGCTAGATTTTTTATATTAAATTTAAACTTCTCTTTAGTTGAAGTGCTACCCGTTTTTAATTGAAGCTTATCAAGAGTAATTTCAAATTCATATTGAATACCACAATGCTTTCTTGCTATTTCATAGATTCGTCGATCAATAGCTTTTCTAATTCTAAAATAATCATTACTAATTTTTAATATTTTTGTTTCTGTTATTGCTGTAAATAACCAATTTGGCAGTGTAACTTCAACCATACCAATATTTAAGTTCCCTTTTTTTTCCTCTAAAATTCGCCAACTATCAATCAAACCAAACTCAATAATTTCTTGCTTTTCATCTCCATGTTTTATATTAGTTGTGATTACAGTTCCTTTTAATCTACTAAGTGTTTTTTCTAATTCTTTGTATGAACGTCCGCCTTTGTCTCGATTAGTAGTGATAAAAAAATCATACGGAGTAAAAACAATTGTTCGACTAACTGGCTCATTATCATTAATCTTTTGTTGTAACTTCGAAATACAATATAACCAGATGTCTTTATCAAAAATAGTAGCTATTCCCGAACTGGTTGATTTCACAATAACAGTGACATTACCGTTTTTATAAATTCTATCTCTCATATCCCCACCCTTTAAAGAAAAGAACGGGTGTTCCATACTTGCGATTTCGTCACGAACCGAAGATATATTAATGTTATCAGCTAATAAAAATTCAAGCTGTTCATGTTTTACAGGTCGCAATGTTTTCAATTTAATCTCCTTTCGGGTATTAGGAATTTTTTTCGGGTATCAGGAATAAAATATAATATCGGGATATTGGAATATTTCAAGAGGTATTCTGTGGATAACTCAAAAATTTTTCGGGTATCAGGAATTTTTTTTCGGGTATCAGGAATTTTTTTTCGGGTATCAGGAATTTTCAATCGGGTATCAGGAATTTATCAATTTCTGCAATCCCTTTTCCAAAAAGGATTTAAACGCTGTCCAACTCTTCTATAACTTATTTAACTTAAATATAACTTCTTTTAACGGCTATTTTTCTCAATTTACCTGTGAATAACTCAATATAACTTAATGGGGGAAGATAAAAGATTATCGGTGAGTTTTCTCATGTGCATTAACTGTGAATTTTGCTACGCAAACGTATTGAAAAGCCATTGATAGCTAATTCTAGCTATCAACAGCTTTACAACACTAATTCACAATTACTACACAATCGAAAAATATGCGTCGGCAACCTGTAATGGCTTCCGCTCCGCGGTCAATAAATAATAAATTTTTTTTGTTTTTTTTAAGGTCAACACATGAAGCTGATTAAATAATGGCTTATAACGCAATATATCGCAAAATAAGCCGTTTTTTTTTCATGGTTAAACTAGGTAGCGGATTAAAGAAAAAACTTAAATAGGCGTCATACAGAGCTTTTATCAGCTATCTACATTTTTGTTTTTAATTCAATAGATTTATATTCAAAATGCATCTGTCACCTCTTAGTAATAAATAATATTTATTAAATAATATTTATTTTTCAATTTGTGTTGATTTTTCTACTTTCTTTTCTTTTTCCATGTAGCTGGTTATTTTATTAACAGCTTTATTAGCGTCACGAAGCGCAACACTTAAATCCTCTTTTTCCAGCTTTCCTGCCTTTAACCAATTTTTTAAATATGCTAATGATTTTAACGTATTGCTTTCTTCATTATTTGCAAAACCGCTTAAACCGAACTTTTGACACATAAATAATGCCCCCAGTTCTGCGACCAATTCTTCTTTTGCATAGTTTTTACTACCGAACTCATTATACCCCTTACGATCCGTTTTTTTATTAGTTCTACCTACGCACTCTATTGTGCTATGTGTTAATTCATGAAATGCTACAGCATAATATTCATCAATGTTTGAAAACTGTTCTTTCAGTGGCATTACAACATTTTTTGAACCGTTGCTAAAAAACGCATCTTGACTAGAAATTTCTTTTAATGAAATTTCATTATCTTTGCAGTAACTATCAATCATTTTATCGATCTTAGAATATTTTTCAGGATCAGATATTTTGGGTTTTTCAGGTAATTCAAATTGTTTTATACCATCGACATCTTGAGCATTAAAAACATAATATGTTTTCAAAACAGGTCGATCTAACTTAACTAACTCATATTGTTTTTTCCCCTCTTTGTCTAAAATAGGATTTCCTTTATCATCTTTTTTTAAAACACTAGCAGTATCTGTAAAAAATCCTATAAATTCACCCTTACTTCCTTTCTTTATTGGAGTGTTATTTTTCTTTGCTTCATTAAATGTTACCCACCTTGGGTCTTTAAATTCACTCATAACAGCTCGACTAAATAAAACGATTTGATTAGCTCCACGATATGAAGTGTTTTTGCTATTTTGCTGTTCAAATCCGAAGCTAGCCCAACTTTGCGTCCATTTGTGATCAGTATTAACGATTAAATTATACAAACTTTCATTGTAACTGTTATTTAACTTATCAAGCTGGCTCATTGTCTAGCTCCTCATCAATAATTTCGTCATCTAATTCAACATTGCTATCACTATCAACTAGCTCATACTGAGGTTTTAAAGGGCGGTAAATATCATTTGCAGAACGTTCTTGTTGTTCTTTTACATAATTTTCAGCAGAAATTGTTTTCATGTCTTCCTCCTATTATTCATAATGAAACTTGAGCATTTTTGCTTTTTTCTCGTTGACTAGATTTTTGATTATTCTGTTGATGTTCTAACTTTTTTTCAGCATCATCCATGGCTTTGTTAAACAATTTATCTTGAATGCTTTTTAACGGTTTTTCTAACAGAATTTTTTTTGTGTTATCTACAATGTCGATTAACAATTTAGTTTCTTTGATAACTTTCTTTTTAACTGTCTCTACAAAAGTGAGTGGGGGATTTACTTTGTCTTTTAATGCTTCTTTTATATTTTCTCCCACTTTGATATTAGAATCGGGTAATACGTTTTCAGATATTCCCTTTTCAATAAAAGAACTTGAAAATTGTGAAAATTTTTCTGGGTTTTTATCTAGCTCATTAATTAAGTAATGGGCATTTTCAAATCTAATTTGATTGTTTTTATTGTCATTATCTAAAAATGATGACATTTTTTTTGAAA
>NZ_LZHC01000045.1:0-1982 GCF_001690535.1 Gilliamella sp. Bif1-4
TATTATAATCGGATACGCCGTCATTCAGCCAATGGCTGGGTATCACCTGAACAATATGAACAACAATATTACCAAAACGAAAAAATGATAGAGGCGGGCACTGTCTAATATTTTGGCGAGGATCATCTCCTGAAAGATCATCAAGTAATCCTCACGGAGGAAGTGCTTGGAAATTATTTGATAAAGCAGGGAATAGAAAGGGTACTTTAAATGAAAACGGAGTATATTTAAGACCATGATAGATAAAAACTTTATAGATTTTTTGTTGTCTACAAATTTAGATGATAATGATTTTTTGAAAAAATATTATTTGAATATTCATGTTTCTTACTTTGATCATTTTTTGGATGAAGATGAATATTATAATACTGAATTAATCGCATATGTTGATGCAATTAAGGATCCAAAAAAATTAAATCTATTTAATTCCATTGAACAAAAGTTTGTAAATTTCTATAAAAAATTATACGAATTATCTAATAAAAAAGTGAGTTTATATAATGATGAAGGTAAAATTGCTCCAATTGATTCATATAATAAATTTAACCATTATATCCTTGATGCTATGAAAGAAAAAACTCTATGCACAATAGTTTTTCCATCATTAGAGTTATTTACATTAACTGGTTTTGATTTGACTCATTCTTTTTTTATATTAAAGCATGATTGTGAACAGGAGTTTATTTTAGAGAGAAAAATAGAAGCTATAGCAAATTCTATTGGATTACATGTTATTTAATGATCCCATTCTATATTTTTTATTTTTAGACCCTATAAATAAATTTGTGTATTTGCTGATTTTTAAACTACTCTATTGAGTAAAAAAGAGGTAAATACAAATCGACGAAAAAAGACTAAGAGAAATGGCAGCCGAGCTTGCCAAAGGAATAAAAAACCAAGAAGATTTAGGTAAATTAACTGGTTTTATGAATAAACTGGTGAGTGAAACGGCCTTAAATACTGAAATGGCCGAACATCTTGAACATGAAAAAAAATAAGAAGAAGCATGGCAGTAATAGCCACAATGGTTATAGCGGTTATAGCAAAAAGGCGGTTATTAGCGATGTGTAGTAACTCAAACTTAACCCGACAATCCTTGCCTATATTAGTGTATTCGTTATTAAAAATAAGTGACAGTTAATTCTGTCACTAAATCCCCTGTAATTAATTTTTTAATTGCTAATTTCGTTTTATCACCACTTTAGTGATTATTATTTTTATGACCATTGTAATAAATAAAGCCTAGTTACTGTATTGCTCATTGTTTCATATAACCCTTTATTCAAAACATAAAAAATACAGTAAGTTACCATTTTTTACTTACAAAAAATCAGTCAGGAAAGACATTGATTTTATTTGAGTTTTTCTTGATGTTTTTTGTGCTAGCCGTGGCGGTGATAGCCTCTGAAGCGAAAGACAAGAGCCAAAACCGCCTTGACACCGGCACAATCAGCTTTAGTGATATCGAAAACAAAGCGGACTACCAAGTCAGTAGCAGCAGTGCAGGGGTAAGCTCTAGCGGCATGCCATCGATGCCAACCAGTCGCAATAAAAACGAAAGCGAGCATTCGACGACGCATTCAGCGGTATCGGAAGGGACGATAATTATCCGCAATAAGGATGCTCAAAAACAAGATATCAACGAATTAAGCCATGATACTGAGCAGGCGAATAACGAGCTCAAACACATTTTTAACAAACAAAAAGAGCAAGACATCATCGACCAAACGCAGTTAGTAAGTGAAATTGGTGGTGAAACGTTAACGATGCTTAATCATATTGACCGGATAAGAGCTGAATCCAAGGCAAAAGAAGCGGTAGAAAAAGAACAAGAAAAAGCCGCAGACAAAGGCATCGTGTTAACCGACAAGCAGCAACAAAAAATCTACGAAGACGCCTACAAAGAATCGATGAACCAAGGCATGTCAGCGATGGGCAGTGATACCCGTCAAGGCATTGACATGGCGGTTAGTATCATCAAC
>NZ_LZHC01000046.1:0-1864 GCF_001690535.1 Gilliamella sp. Bif1-4
AGCTTTACGCAATCCATCGTACCAACGGCGTAAATATTCATCTAAAAATTTTAAGGTATCTTTAGGTTTTTCAGCATGAATGGCTTTATAAAGAGGGGTACGGAAACTTAATGATCTTGGTGTTTTTTTTTCAGTAATTGGATAATTGGGAATTTTCGTTGCAATTAAGCTATCAATTGCTTTTTCTCGATTTTCTTGATCAAGATCGACGGCTTTAACGATAATTTCAAACCAATCCTGCCGTTCAAATAGAATACAAAGCCCTAATAAATTAGATAGCTCCTCAGTTTCAAAGTATTCCCTTAGCATAGTAATATTTAGACCACTTTCAGGATGACTAACATTATAACGTTCAACAAAATTGACTGCATTTTGGGTATAGTTAATTATTTCTTGCATCCATGGTAATAATTCGACAATAGGTTTGCCTACCGTGTAATCTAAACAAAATTGTTGATATAGTAAACCTATCATGAATTCTACAAAAGGATCTTTTGTACTTTTTATTTCTACACCAGTTTCGTCAATCATCCTATTCAAACTTTCTTGGTAATAATGATAAAAATCCTCATCCAATAATTTTTGTCGCCGTTGTTGTTCAAATTCTGTCATTTTAACCTCCTTATATTTTATTTATATCATACTTATTTTATTGATAATCAGTATGAACCTAGTCAATATTCTATTAGTCTAATACATAAAGAGAAAAAGCTATTGCTTTGCCGCTACCCTATAAAACAGCAACAACGATTTCTCCCCTTTATGGTTAATTGATACAATATTTACTGACGATTATTGCGAGCGTATTCGACCATATCTTTCGGGTAGTAGATAAAACGGTGTAGGCAGCTATCATCAATATCTTTTAAATATGCCACTGCGGCGGCTTCAAAGCACCAATAACCATAGAAGGAACAACAGTCTCGAGAATCACCTTGTTGCCACAGGTGAATATCAATATATTCATAACCAGCTTTACGCAATCCATCGTACCAACGGCGTAAATATTCATCTAAAAATTTTAAGGTATCTTTAGGTTTTTCAGCATGAATGGCTTTATAAAGAGGGGTACGGAAACTTAATGATCTTGGTGTTTTTTTTTCAGTAATTGGATAATTGGGAATTTTCGTTGCAATTAAGCTATCAATTGCTTTTTCTCGATTTTCTTGATCAAGATCGACGGCTTTAACGATAATTTCAAACCAATCCTGCCGTTCAAATAGAATACAAAGCCCTAATAAATTAGATAGCTCCTCAGTTTCAAAGTATTCCCTTAGCATAGTAATATTTAGACCACTTTCAGGATGACTAACATTATAACGTTCAACAAAATTGACTGCATTTTGGGTATAGTTAATTATTTCTTGCATCCATGGTAATAATTCGACAATAGGTTTGCCTACCGTGTAATCTAAACAAAATTGTTGATATAGTAAACCTATCATGAATTCTACAAAAGGATCTTTTGTACTTTTTATTTCTACACCAGTTTCGTCAATCATCCTATTCAAACTTTCTTGGTAATAATGATAAAAATCCTCATCCAATAATTTTTGTCGCCGTTGTTGTTCAAATTCTGTCATTTTAACCTCCTTATATTTTATTTATATCATACTTATTTTATTGATAATCAGTATGAACCTAGTCAATATTCTATTAGTCTAATACATAAAGAGAAAAAGCTATTGCTTTGCCGCTACCCTATAAAACAGCAACAACGATTTCTCCCCTTTATGGTTAATTGATACAATATTTACTGACGATTATTGCGAGCGTATTCGACCATATCTTTCGGGTAGTAGATAAAACGGTGTAGGCAGCTATCATCAATATCTTTTAAATATGCCACTGCGGCGGCTTCAAA
>NZ_LZHC01000047.1:0-126507 GCF_001690535.1 Gilliamella sp. Bif1-4
GCAATGGCAAAAGCTAGCTTGACTGCGAGAGTGACGGCTCGAGCAGGTACGAAAGTAGGTCATAGTGATCCGGTGGTTCTGAATGGAAGGGCCATCGCTCAACGGATAAAAGGTACTCCGGGGATAACAGGCTGATACCGCCCAAGAGTTCATATCGACGGCGGTGTTTGGCACCTCGATGTCGGCTCATCACATCCTGGGGCTGAAGTAGGTCCCAAGGGTACGGCTGTTCGCCGTTTAAAGTGGTACGCGAGCTGGGTTTAGAACGTCGTGAGACAGTTCGGTCCCTATCTGCCATGGGCGTAGGAAAATTGAGAGGGTTTGCTTCTAGTACGAGAGGACCGAAGTGAACGCACCGCTGGTGTTCGGGTTGTGATGCCAATTGCATTGCCCGGTAGCTACGTGCGGAATAGATAAGTGCTGAAAGCATCTAAGCACGAAACTAGCCTCGAGATGAGTTTTCCCTGAAGAGATTCAGTAAGGTCCGTTTGAGACTAAGACGTAGATAGGTCAGGTGTGTAAGTGTAGTGATACATTGAGCTAACTGATACTAATGAACCGAGAGTCTTAACCTTACAACTCGGAGTTGTTTTGGGTTACGCAGAAGTTATTCCTAGATGAGAAAATCATCGAAAAGAGAATAGAGATTGAAAAAACAGTTTGTTCCGAATTGAGTGATTGTTGTTGATATGAGATAATGGACAGCAATTAAGAAAGAGAGAACAGAATATGTCTGGCGGTAATAGCGCGGTGGTCCCACCTGACCCCATGCCGAACTCAGAAGTGAAACGCCGTAGTGCCGATGGTAGTGTGGGTATTACCCATGTGAGAGTAGGGTGCCGCCAGACTTTTATATATAGAGCCCAGCAGTAATGCTGGGCTTTTTGCTTTCTACAGAAAATTATTTGCAGTGTATTTCTAGTTTATCCGATGTTTATTATACGTTTTAACAAATAGATTTTCACCGATGATATTAGTCGTAATTCATAAAGTTGTAATGATAAGATAGGTTATGATAATGAATGAAGAATGGAAACCTATCTACATATCAGAAAATTACATGCCAGCTCATCTGATTCTCTTATTTATGAAACTATGGGAGAGCCTGAATTACCTGTCACAAGACTGAACAAAAAATCAAAAATATTTAGTCACCTATGGCAATTTCAATATCTTCTCTGAAAATAACACGGTAATAAATATTGATATGCATGGTTTTAGAAAAAAGATGGTAGTTATTGGTAGAATAAATAGCTGGAAACTTGATAATTAGCTAGTGTAAATACCCCAAACTTAGTACACAATTCATGTATAAAATTAAGCTGCCTATTTATATTCAATTGGTGTCATGTTATTTAATGCCTCATGCGGTCTTTCGGTGTTATAAATCGTTAACCATTCTTCGGTTATTCTCCTTGCTTGCGCTAAGTTGTTAAAAAGATATAAATCGAGTACTTCAGTAGGATAGGTACGATTAAATCGTTTAATATAGCCATTTTGATAGGGGGGCTACCAGGCTTTAGTAAGTTTACTGCAATATCAATACCTAACGCCTCACGATTAAAATCATCGATGACATTGAATGTCCTAAAGCGACGTTGATTACGACTACTGTCACTCATAAAATCCATTGACCAACATTCACCTTGTTTATTAGGTACCAATAGCTTTTCTGGTATTCGTGGTGTAACTATCCCCTAAAATAGTACAGCAAAAAAGTAGAAAATTCTCTATGATAAAAGAAAAGGGGATTTAATTATGAAAAAAATGACTGAAGATCAAATTGTCGCTATTTTAAAAGAAGCTGAAGCGGGTATTCCGGTTAAAGAACTGTGCCGTAAATATGGCATGGGTAATTCAACTTTCTATAAATGGCGAGAAAAATACGGTGGAATGGAAACTTCGGATATCAAACGCTTAAAGGAGCTGGAGGCTGAAAACCGCAAGCTTAAGCAGATGTTTGCCGAACTGAGTTTAAAATCCCAGCTGCAGGAAGAAATCATAAAAAAGCTATAAGTGCCCACAAAGGCACGTAAAACGTGGGCACAGCAACTACAACAAAATTATTCGATTACTATTGCTATGAGTTGTGCCATTGTTGGCTTAAGTCGTTGTGCTTACTATTATCAACCTAAGTTACAGGATGATTCGGTGATGGTTTCGGTGTTGAATGCTATCACAGACCGGCATTTACGCTGGGGCTTTCCTAAATGCTTTAATCGTATCAAAAAGCTCAGCTATAAATGGAATCATAAACGGGTATATCGGGTGTATTGTGAATTAAAGCTTCATCTCAGAGTAAAGCGTAAAAAACGCATTCCTCCACGATGCCCAGAAAAGCCATTGGTGCCTAATAAACAAGGTGAATGTTGGTCAATGGATTTTATAAGTGACAGTAGCCGTAATCAGCGTCGCTTTAGGACATTCAATGTCATCGATGACTTTAATCGTGAGGCGTTAGGTATTGATATTGCAGTGAGCTTACCGGCAGGAAGGATTACCCGTTACTTAGATAAACTGGCCGAATATCATGGGTATCCATTAAAAATACGGGTCGATAATGGGCCAGAATTTACAGGAAAAACCTTTATAAACTGGGCTAAATCACATGATATAGCCATTGATTATATAGAATCAAAATGGCTATATTGAACGATTTAATAGTACTGAAGTACTCGATTTATATCTTTTTAACAACTTAGCACAGCAAGGAGAATAACCGAAGAATGGTTAACGATTTATAACACCGAAAGACCGCATGAGGCATTAAATAACATGACACCGATTGAATATAAAATAGGCAGCTTAATTTTATACGTGAGTTGTGTACTAAGTTTGGAGTATTTACAGTGGGGGGATACGTTTTTTACGCTTTACTCTGAGATGAAGCTTTAATTCACAATACACCCGATAAACACGCTTATGGTTCCATTGATAGCCGAGCTTTTTGATACGATTAAAGTATTTAGGAAAGCCCCAGCGTAAATGCTGGTCTGTGATAGCATTCAACACCGAAACCATCACCGAATCATCCTGTAACTTAGGTTGATAATAGTAAGCACAACGGCTTAAGCCAACGATAGCGCAGCTCATAGCAATAGTAACCGAATAATTTTGTTGTAGTTGCTGTGCCCACGTTTTACGTGCCTTTGTGGGCACTTATAGCTTTTTTATGATTTCTTCCTGAAGCTGGGATTTTAAGCTCAGTTCGGCAAACATCTGCTTAAGCTTGCGATTTTCAGCCTCCAACTCTTTTAAGCGTTTGATATCCTAAGTTTCCATACCACCGTATTTTTCCCGCCATTTATAGAAAGTTGAATTACCCATGCCATATTTACGGCACAGTTCCTTGACAGGAATACCAGCTTCAGCTTCTTTTTAAATAGCTACGATTCACAGAAAGTCCGATTGAAGCTTTTTATTCCCTTAACGAGTAAAAATGAATGTTATCAAATCATTAGTTGTACCAAGTTAAAGTTGAAAAGCCCATTGAAGATAAATTAAGACGGCAAGCTAAACGCGATAACAAAACCTATTAGGGTATAAACTTATAGTTTATTCTTTACAAGAATAAAACCGATTTGTCTTCCTTTTCCTTGTTCGGTAACAAATTTGCCAACTGCGCAAATCAGTTGTTCGTTGTAGTAAATCAGAGGGATTCGATTTCGCATCCATGGTGGAATATTATGCTCTTGCCATAGTTTTTTTATTGATCGTGAACCATGACGATTAACAATTCGAAATTTTCCTTGAGCATGGAATCGTACTGTGATTTTTTCATCTGCTTGTGGTAAGCGACAACATAAATCAGTTTGATAATTAACTTGTAATTCTCCAACATTATCTGGAAGTGTTAATGGCAACGCTAAATCCCAGTTTAGGATTTGCTGTTCAATATCTTGATATAATGCTAACAAATAGAGTTGATTTTGATAACGGCAAACTTGTTGATTATTAAAAATAAATTTAGGATTGGCATCTGCTTTTGCTAATGCAACGGTTTGCCAAATTAATGTTATTTGTTGGCGTGTTGGCATATTAATATGATTATGTTTAAACCACATGCGTAAAATTGCATTTCGTTTATACTCGGAATAGTCCATTAATGGCGTAATAGCCAGTTGATTTTGTTCGGTGACAACTTGCTTAAACTCTGCCAATAATAACTCATTGATTAACGTTTCTTGTTGTTGACATAATTCCGCACTGCGTGTAACCATTTGCGAAAAATGTGGCCAGCGTTGATTAAGAATTGGTAAGACTTTTAAGCGTAAAAAATTACGGTCGTAGTGATCATCTTGGTTGCTTTCATCTTCTATCCAATTGAGTTGATGTTTATTCGCATAGGTTTCAATTTGTGATCGTGATATTGTTAATAAAGGTCGAAGATGTTGTTGATTTTCCCTTGGCATTGCGGACAATCCCGCAGGTCCACTACCACGTTTTAATGCCAAGAAGAAAGTTTCACATTGATCATCAAGATGTTGAGCTGTACATAACGTTTCATCATCTTTTATATGGCGATATATAGCTTGGTAACGTGCATTTCTAGCTTGCTCTTCAATATTACCCGCTATGGGATCAAGTCTGACTTTTTCAATAATTATTGGAACTTGCCATGTTTGGCATTGTTGCCTGCAATGCGTTGCCCAGTTGTCAGCATTGCTACTCAAACCATGATGAATATAGATCGCTCTTAGTTCTAAATTTGGTAACAATTGTTTTTTAAGCTTAACAAGCACATGCATTAATACCGTTGAGTCAACACCACCACTATATGCAACCAGTAGCGCTTTGTGGTGTTTTATATTATGAAAAACTGTTTGTTTTATTATTTCGTCACACGTGATTTGGCTATGATTATTCATCTTCTACTTAATTATGCTAAACTAAACATTCGTAATGCATTGGCTTTATATAGATTTATTTTTTATAGCTTGATTCTGTCTAAACCAGTAGCAAGATCGGCAATTAAATCATCGGGATCTTCAAGCCCTATATGAACACGAATTAAAGTTCCTTTAAAATCAATACCAGATACAGGTCTAATTTTTGCTAGTTCTTCGGGTTGATTAGCTAAAATTAATGATTCAAAACCACCCCATGAATAAGCCATTGAGAAATAAGTTAAGTTGTCAATAAAATCAGATAATTGCTCGTCAGTTAATCGATCTTTGAGTACAAAAGAAAATAATCCACTTGCACCTGAAAAATCACGTTTAAAAAATTCATGCCCCTTACAACTTTCTAATGCTGGGTGATTGACGGTAGCAACTTTAGGATGGTGAGCTAACCATTTTGCTACTTTTATGCCATTTTCGTGGTGTTGCTTTAATCGTATAGCTAATGTTCGCAATCCTCGTGCGGCTATATAAGCGGTATCAGCATCGCACATTTGTCCCATTAAGTAAGAACGTTCGCGTAATTTTTCCCAACAACGCTGGTTAGCAACAGCGGTGCCTATCATGGCATCAGAATGACCGATTAGGTATTTAGTACCTGCTTGTATTGAGATATCAATATCATGATCTAATGCTTTAAATAATACCCCGGCGCTCCATGTATTATCGATCATAATAATAATTTCTGGATTGGCGCTGCGAATTGCTTTAACCATTGAAGGAATATCATGAATTTCCATCGTAATGGAACTTGGTGATTCTAAAAATACGACTTTGGTATTGGGTTTAATTTGATTTGTAATATTGTGACCCACTAATGGCGTAAAGTAATCTGTTTCAACACCAAAATTTTTTAAAATTTGCTGACAAAATTCTTGAGTAGGTTCGTAAGCGGCTTCAGACACTAATATATGATCGCCAGCTTGAACAAAAGCTAAAATAGCATTAGCGACGGCAGCTGCGCCACAAGGGTATAGATAGCAACCAGCTCCACCTTCGATTTCAACCATCGCATCTTGTAGCGCAAAATGAGTTAATGTACCACGGCGTCCATAAAATAATGCACCATTAGCACGGTTTTTGGTTGCTTCTTTTTTTGTTTCAATTGAATCAAAAACCAATGATGATGCACGTTGAATAACCGAATTAACAGCGCCTTGTGTATAACGCTTTTTACGTCCTGCATGAACTAATTTTGTTGGTAATGACATAATGATACACCCTTGCTACTATTTATTAAGGTTGATATTTTTATTAATTTTGATAACAGTTAGCATAGCATGCTGTTAGAATAGTAAAAAATAAATTTTATTAATATTTTCTTGCTAATTATGCTAATTATTCAACTTGCTTGCCTTAATGACGCTGACATTAATTTTTCACTGTTGCCTCAAACGCTTCTTGATGAAGCGAATAATTTAAGTGGTCAACGCAAAAAACAGTTTTTAGTTTGCCGTTCAATTTTGGCTCATTTGCTTAAACAATACTGCGATATTCCGATGTTACCTGTTATTAAGGTTGAAGATAATGGTCGTCCCTCTTTCTTAGAGCCACGCTTACCGGATTTTAATATTAGTCATAGCCAAGATTGGGTAGCAGTTGCGATTTCGTTAGTAGGTAAGGTTGGTTTAGATATCGAAGTAGCACGTCCACGAAAAAATTATTTGAAAGTAGCTAAAAATTTTTTTGCCGATGATGAATATCAATGGATGACTAAACAAGATGATACATTAAGAGCCTTTTGGCAACTATGGACATTAAAAGAGTCTGCATTAAAGCTTTATGCTAAAGGAGTTTGGCAAATTAAATCGGTTAACATTGACTTAAAACAGCAGATGATTATGGCGCCTTTTGCACAAGAGTTTTATTATCAATATCGTCAAGTGGACGATATGCACCTGTCGGTGAACTGCAATCAACCAATCTCTAAATTAATTTTGTTGTCTTAATACAATGTTTTTCCATTATTTATTATGGCGCGATAATGGCTTGTTATTTATTAAACCAGATAGATATCTTGAATTTTTTTTCTATTAGTTTTGTTTAATTGATATTCCTGTGATAACCAATTGTCAATTGTACCGTGCCGCATTTTAATTGTATCAAATGCTGCAGTTAGGTACTCTTTTTTGGCGGCAAAAATTAATTTGCGTTTTTCAAACTCATCAGGCGTCATTTTATGTTGATATTGACTTAATAGATTTTCACGATAATCTGACAATAGCTGTTCTGTTAGTAAATAATCTTGCATGACAGTTTCTTCACTAACACCCAAAGCAAACAATGTTAATGCAACGCCAACACCTGTACGATCTTTACCAACAGCACAATGTTGTACCAATGGTCTACCTTGTGAGTTTAGTAGGATTGAGGAAAGTTTTTGATATGCTGCGTTATTAAATGGTAGTAGCTGGTAAAGCTTAATCATAAAATCAAATGGAGCATTTTTTTTAAGTGTTTGGTGAGGATTGCCTAGATCACTTGTTAAACTTGCGGTGATCGTATTGCTCAAAGGGTTAGCTGGCACATTAATATAATGAGTATTTTGCCATAATTTATCTGGATTTCGCTCAATTTCATCAGGATCGCGATAGTCTAAAACGTAGTGCAGATTTAGCTGATTAGCTAAAAAAAATTGCTCTTGTTGTGTAATAAGCGAGAATGCGCCTGAGCGGTATAGTAGGCCCGATCGAATTTGACGTCCATCAATTGTTTTGATTCCACCTAAATCACGAAAATTAATCCCATTTTTTATCGGTACAACTGATGCCATAACCCGTCCTTATTTATTTTTAACTTTACTTGCTATATTAACATATTTCTGATTAGAATTAATTCATTGTTATGTTGTTTATCAATTTTTTGAGGTTTTTACTATGTTGATGTTATCTGTTTTACTAACTGATAAGCCTGCACCAAAACAGTGGGGAAAAGATGCATTTTTGAGTTTTTCTAACGAGGCGATTACTATTCACTATAAACCAGAACATCGTTTAGGGGCGATTCAACGTGCAGGTCGAAAGTTAGATAACCAAGGAATAAATTCGGTTAAATTAAGTGGCGAAAATTGGGATCTCGAAGCTTGTTGGCATTTTTGGTTAGGCTATCGTAATGCCAAAAAAAGTACAAAAGTAACTTGGCCAGAGCTCAACACCAAAGACAAACAAGAATTAAAACATCGTATAGAAATTATTGATTGGTGTCGGGATATTATTAATGAACAAGCCGAAACATTAAGTCCTGTTGAATTAGCCACACGATCAGCTAAGTTAATTAGCACTTACTCATCTGTTGTGACTTACAACATCATTTCAGGTGAAGCTTTAAAAGAGCAAAATTATATGGGTATTTATACGGTTGGAAAAGGTTCGGATCGGCCAGCGGCTTTGCTTGAACTTGATTATAACCCAACTCAAAACCCTAATTTACCGATAACGGCCTGTTTAGTTGGTAAAGGTATTACCTTCGATTCAGGAGGATATAGTTTAAAACCAAGTAATTTTATGGAGTCAATGCGCTCAGATATGGGGGGAGCTGCGTTAGTAACAAGTGCATTAGCATTAGCCATTGCGCGCGGTTTAAATCAACGTATTAAACTTTATCTATGTTGTGCGGATAATTTAGTGAGTGGCAATGCGTTTAAATTAGGCGATATTATTCGTTACCGTAACGGTAAAACGGTTGAAGTTAATAACACTGATGCAGAAGGGCGACTAGTTTTGGCTGATGGTTTAATTTGTGCTGATAATGACCAACCTCATTATATTATTGATTGTGCAACACTGACTGGAGCGGCTAAGATTGCGGTAGGGAATGATTATCAGTCATTACTTTCGTTTGATGATAACTTTGCTAACCAATTGTTAGCTAGTAGCAATACTGAACATGAAGCTTTTTGGCGATTACCATTAGACGAGTTTCACCGTTCGCAATTCCCATCACCATTTGCTGATATAGCAAATTCAGGTATACCTAATACTGCTGGGGCAAGTACTGCTGCGGCTTTCTTATCGCATTTTATTAAAAATTATCAAAAAAATTGGCTACATATTGATTGTTCTGCAACATTCCGTAAAAGTGCCACAGCTTTATGGACAACAGGGGCAACAGGTATTGGGGTGAGGACAATTGCTAATTTACTTAGTCATCTTAAATAAAACAAAAAACCACTTTTAAAAGTGGTTTTTTGTTAGCTAAGTACAATGGTTTAATCATTTTTAATAACAATTGCTTTTTTAATGTAAATAGGTTCAACCGGCACATTTTGATGTGGCCCCACGCGTTTAGTTGGGACACTGACAATTTTATCAACTATATCCATCCCTTTAGTTACTTTACCAAATACAGCATAACCATATTGTTCTGGTGATTTGTAATTAAGGAAATCATTGTTTACTACATTGATAAAAAACTGACTGGTTGCACTGTTTATTTCACTTGTTCTTGCCATTGCAATGGTACCACGATCATTTTTTAAACCATTGTCTGCTTCATTTTTAATTGGCTGGTTATTGTCTTTGAATTTTAGTTGATCATCAGCGCCACCACCTTGAATCATAAATCCAAGAATTACGCGGTGGAAAGTTAAATTTTCATAAAAACCACTATTAACATAATCAAGAAAGTTTTTAGTGGTAATTGGCGCATGTTCGCTGTCTAGTTCAATCTCAATATCGCCCATACTGGTTTGTAATAAGACTTGAGGAGTAGCTGAGGCGACAGTTGAAAAAATTGTTAGCAATAATGTTAAAATTAATAGTTTGATTTTTTTCATATAATAAAACCTCTTTCCATTTGAATTGGTTGATTATACCGAATATTAAGCTAATTTAAATAGCAATTATGCAAAATCGGATAATTTTTTGTGCTGTATATCGTATAACGATTTAATTATATTTAATTAAAAAATTGATTGGTCTATTTTATTGATGTTAACCTGATTTTAAACATTAATAAGATAAGGAGTTATAAAAAATGTTTTTTATAACTCCCTTTTTTATACTAACCGTTTTTATACTGAAACATAGTGTAACCTGAAACTTTTTTACAAAAAAACTGTTAAATTTTATGCGATGTATTTTGTGTGATATGCCTTTATTTCTATCTCATCATGGCATTTGTAGCCAATGTGTTCAAAATATACCTAAATTTAATAAAGTCTGCCATCAATGCTGTTTACCACATTCTTTATCGACTGATATATGTTATCGGTGTCGTGCAAAGAAACCTTATTGGGATGAACTTATTGCTGTTTCTGAGTATGTTAATCCTTTAAAAAAATTGATTCATCATCTAAAGTTCTACAACAAAATTGAATTGAGTACTGCATTGGCAAGATTGATGTTTTTGGCTTGGTATCAACGGCGAGAAATCGATGCGTTAATTAAGCCCGATTTGGTCACTTGTGTGCCATTGCATCATTTTCGTTATTGGTCTCGTGGTTTTAATCAAGCTGAGTTATTGGCAAAACCGATTGCAAGATGGTTAGATTGTGAATTTTATCCTTATTTACTATCTCGAAAGTCAAATATGAAAGATCAAAAAAAACTATCTCTTACAGAGCGAATCGCTAATGTTGAAAAGCTTTTTATGTGCCATCAAAATATTTCACATAAATCAGTAATGCTTATTGATGATATAGTTACAACAGGTAATACGATTAATGCAATTAGTCAGCAACTAAAAAAATGTGGAGCAAAGAGTGTTTATGTTGTTTGTTTATGCCGTACAGTATTGTAAAATCCTAAACAACCCCTATAATAACCAAGAAAGTTAGTCAACTATTATTATTAATATATTATAAATGATGTTAGGTTTGTTTATTACCTAACTACATTAAAGTGAGGGGTTATGTCTATTATCACTATTTCTGAATCAGCTCAACAGCACTTTAAAAAATTGCTTGCTAATCAAGCCGATGGAACACAAATTCGAGTATTTGTTATTAACCCTGGTACTCCAAGTGCGGAATGCGGTGTTTCGTATTGCCCTGCTGATACTATAGAAGATAGCGATATAGAAGAACGGTACGCTGATTTTTCAGTTTATATTGATGAAATTAGTGCGCCATTTTTAGAAGAAGCTGTCATTGATTATGTGACTGATGAATTAGGTTCGCAGTTAACATTAAAAGCACCAAATTCAAAAATGAAAAAAGTAGCTGATGATGCACCTCTTATTGAGCGTGTTAATTACGCAATTCAAGCACAGGTCAATCCGCAATTAGCTAGCCATGGTGGCCATGTTAGTTTAGTGGAGTTGACTGAAGATAATTATGTTGTTTTACAATTTGGTGGGGGGTGTAATGGTTGCTCAATGGTTGATTATACTTTGAAAGAAGGTATTGAGAAACAATTAATGGCAGAGTTTCCTGAACTCGCTGGTGTAAAAGATATTACTGAACACCAAGCTGGAGCTCATTCTTTTTGCTAATAATGGCAGAAAATAATTTTTATTTAAATCTTGCTTATTGCTGGGATTGAGTCATAATCGGATAACGTTTGCCATTTGACATTCTGATGGGGTTTTATGAATCAAGTTAGTATTATTTCAGATCTTATCGTTTGGATTGAAAAAAATTTGGAACAACCATTATCTATTGATCATGTTGCACAAAAATCAGGTTATTCAAAGTGGCATTTACAACGTATGTTTAAAGAGGTAACTGGTCAAGTTCTTGGTACTTATATTCGACATCGTCGTTTAACTTATGCTGCGCTTGCTTTACGCATGACAAGTAAGCCTATTTTAGATATTGCGATGCAATATCGTTTTGATTCTCAACAAACATTTACTCGTTCTTTTAAAAAACAATTCAATGAAACCCCAGCAAGTTACCGACGAGGAGATATTTGGGATCCTACAGGATTAACTCCTGCTATTGAGCTTAATAAAAATCGGTTTTTATTGCCTGAGCCAAAATTTGTTAATATGCCTCAAAAAACGTTTTGGGGTATCACCTTTAAAAATAATTGCAATTTGAGTCAATTATTAGATGAAGAAAATAAACTAAGATCACAATTCTTTTATAATTATATATCTCGCTGTGGCAATACATGTGAAAACTTGCCAGATAAAATTTATGCTTTTAGCCGTATATTGAAAAGCAAAGATAATGCTAATGAACAAGAGCTTTTTTATACAATTGCTTTAGATCAGAATAATAATTTAGAGCATATTGAGCAGATAGTTAATGAAGGAGGATTGTATCTTTGCTTTAGATATATTGGTTCTCCTGATGAGTTTGGCGATTTTATTTCACAAGTGCATTTAGCTGCTATGCCAGCATTAAAGGTACGCTTACGTTGCTCTAGTTGTGTAATTGAGATTCATCATAATCTTCGTGATGACTCTGTCGAATCGTTTAAGGATATTAAGCATATGGAGTGTGATTATTGTGTGCCGGTTGTTGCTGATAGTGACGTCAATATCCAATCAAGTTTATAGTTAATCATAGTTATAATATGATATAAAAATCTGCTATTAGATATTGACTAAATCATTTAATTATCCTAGTTTAATAAAACCTTTTCTAACCACTTTTTAAATTCTGGAGTTGCTTCTTTTAGGCTATTAGATCCTCTTGTTACTGTTGCAATACCAATTTTTAGTTGCTCTTTAAGTTGGCGTTGATTGATTGAACCATCAAGTAATGAATGTACGATTTTAACTCGAGTAATTAAAGCATCTCGCTCATCGGCAGTCATTAGTAATTTTAATATATCCAGTGAATAACCATCGTTAAATGCTTGGTGTAATAATTCAACTGTTTGTTGCCATTCGTTAGTTTTCATTATAATCACCATTAATATTGTTTATTAAATTCATTTGAACTAAGAAAATTGACATTTTTTTGCCCTAAGATTACTTGATAAATATAATCATATACCAATACGTTTTTGACGTAATTACGTGTTTCAGTAAACGGTATACTATCGATAAATGCTACTGCATCAAGTTTTCCGTTACTCTTTTTTAGCCAGCGCTTAACATTATTTGGACCAGCATTATAAGCGGCTGAAGATAATATACGATTTTTATCATTTTGTAGATAAGCAGTGTTTAAATAGGTAGTGCCTAACTGTATATTTGTTTGAGGATCAAACAATTGTGCTGATGAAATATAAGTTAATGAATTAACTTTTTTAGCTGTCTCTTTTGCTGTAGCTGGCATTAATTGCATTAATCCACTGGCGCCGACAGGTGATTTGACAGTAGTATCAAGTGCACTTTCTTGGCGAGAAATAGCTAAAGCATAAGATAAACCAATAGCTTTATCTTTTAATGCATTGTTATATAAATCTTCGTACATAATAGGCAAACGCTCTGTCCAGTTATTCCAGAGTTTGCCTGCAATGGTTGCTTGAATACTAAGATCCCCCCACCCTTTTTGTAAGGCATATTGAGATAATGCTAAATATTCATTCTTATTTTTTTGATTATTTAACATATATCGCCATTCGTAGCTTGATTCTGAAAGCATTCCTAAATAACGTAATTCGTTAATTCTTTTTACATAGGGTTGATTGTCGTATTTGCTTTTTAAGGTTGATATTTCTGATGGTGTAATCTTTGGTGATTGGTTATTGATCGAATAAGGTTGATTAAGAGTTTGTGCACTTATCATGCCATAAAACCCACGTTTGGTTGTGAGTGTTTGTAAAATTTTGTTAGCTTCACTTTTTTTATCATTATTTAATAAAACTCTAGCTTGCCAATATTGCCAGTCTTCTTTTAATTGATCTTCTGGTGATAGTTGTGCTATCCAATAAGCGATGTCTGTGAAGTTATAGTTATCGATAGCAAGGCGGATACGTTTTTCAACTAATGTTGTATCGTGGTATTTTTCAATATAGCTATCACGCCATTTAATTTGTTCATCTGTTGCAGAATTTTTAAAGTAGCTGTTAGCTAAACTCTTTTGTAATGCTACCTGCTCTGCTTTACTTAAAGTTTGCTGTTTAACTAATTTTGGTAATAATGCTGCAGCTAAATTCATATCAGCTTTTACTAAGCGAGGGAATGATGATAAGACAACTTTTTTAGTGAAAGAGCTAGCTTTAATATTTTTTGAAAAATCTTCTAATTTTTTAGGATTATTAAGAACAGCTAGTAAATTGATTTTTGTTGTTTTGTAGTTGTCATCAAGTAAATTAGCTAGGTGTTTGGCTAATTTTAAATTATTTGCATCAATAGCAAGTTCGATACGTAATAGTATTAAATTAGCTGTCCGTTTACCTGCTTGAGCCCAAGCGTCAAGTAATGGATCGCATGCAGAAGGAAGTTCTTTGCCTGTCATCCAAAGAGATTCAACAGAGCTAAAAGCAACCTCGTTATTTCCTTGTTGTAGTAATGCATATTGATAACGACAGTTAGAGAGTATGGAGTTATCTTTTGGGAACGAAACGATTGAATTCCAATCTTGACGATTGCTTAATTCGGTTAAATAAGATTGTGTCAATGAAGCTGTTAGCGGAAAATCATTATATTGATTGACAAAATTGCTTACCATTTGTGGTGAAACGATTTTAATATTACTCTGAAAAAACTGTACAGCAGCATAAGGATATAATGGGTAATCTTTTATGGTAGAGAGCAATGTTTGCTGTTCTTCAAAGTTAAGTGATTGATATGAATTAAGCCATTTTTGATAATTTTCTCGTCCTTTTAGAGAACTATCTGCGTAAATGTTACCTGTGGACAATAGGCTAATTATCAAAAAATAACGTAATAGTAATTTCATCCTTTAACTCCCATGTGAATTTAGTTTATTAGATTAGCATATTAAGCTATGATTCGTCGATAATGAACTGCGGTTTAATTCCTACTAAAACACTCAACTAAATACTTGACTAAATCGAAAGGATATATACAATATGCATACACACATATAAAGGAATGCTCAATGAAACTGACATCAAAAGGGCGATACGCGGTGACAGCAATGCTTGATGTTGCTTTACATGCAGATTCAGGACCGGTATCACTAGCTGATATTTCAGAACGTCAAGAAATTTCACTTTCTTATCTTGAACAATTGTTTGCTCGATTACGAAAAAATGGTTTGGTGCGCAGTGTTAGAGGCCCTGGTGGCGGTTATATACTGAGTCGTTCTATGGATCAAATTGCTATTAGTTCAATTGTTAAAGCTGTCGATGAAACAGTGCATGCGACAAAATGTCACGGGCAAGATGGATGTCAAGGCGGTGTTAGATGTTTAACCCATACACTGTGGAATGATTTAAGTGAACGAATTGAGGACTTTTTAACTAGCATTACATTGAGTGAATTGGTCAATAATAAAGAAGTTAAAGCTGTTGCTAGCCGACAAAGTAATATACAACACGTTCAAATTAATTAATAAAAATAGAATACAGAATTTCTCATTGGGAGTAATTAATGAAACTACCTATTTATATGGATTATGCAGCGACAACGCCTGTAGATCCTAGAGTTGCTGAAAAAATGATGCAGTATTTAACGCCAGACGGTATATTCGGTAACCCAGCATCTCGTTCCCACAAATTTGGCTGGCAAGCTGAAGAAGCCGTTGATATTGCCCGTAATCAAATTGCCGATCTTATTGGTGCTGATTCACGCGAAATTGTCTTTACGTCAGGGGCAACTGAAGCTGATAATTTAGCAATTAAAGGTGCCGCTCATTTTAATCAAGCCAAAGGTAAGCACATTATTACTTGTAAAACTGAGCACAAGGCTGTGCTTGATACTTGCCGCCAGCTTGAGCGAGAAGGTTATGAAGTAACTTATTTAACGCCAGAATCCGATGGGATCCTTGATCTTGATAAACTTGCAACGGCTATGCGTAGTGATACAACCGTTGTATCAATTATGCATGTCAACAATGAAACGGGTGTAATACAAGACATCGAAAAAATTGGTGAGATGTGCCGTGAAAGAGGCATTGTTTTTCATGTTGATGCAACCCAGTCTGTTGGTAAATTACCAATTGATGTAGCTAACTTAAAAGTTGATTTAATGTCATTTTCTGGTCATAAAATTTATGGGCCAAAAGGTATTGGTGGGCTTTATGTAAGGCGTAAACCGCGTGTTCGTATTGAAGCTCAAATGCATGGCGGTGGTCATGAACGAGGTATGCGCTCTGGTACTTTACCTGTGCATCAAATTGTGGGCATGGGTGAAGCGTATCATATAGCTAAACAAGAGATGGTTACTGAAATGCCTCGTTTATTGGCTTTAAAAAATCGTTTATGGGATGGTTTAAAAGACATTGAAGAGGTTTATTTAAATGGTTCTTTGGAGCACAGTGTGCCAAATATCTTAAATGTGAGTTTTGCTTACATTGAAGGTGAATCGTTGATGATGGCTTTAAAAGATTTAGCTGTTTCATCTGGTTCTGCATGCACATCTGCGAGTTTAGAGCCGTCTTATGTATTACGAGCATTAGGGCTTAATGATGAGCTGGCTCATAGTTCAATTCGATTTTCTATTGGTCGTTTTACCACAGAAGAAGAAATTGATTATGTCATTAAATTAATCAGAGAATCTATTGGGAAATTAAGGGATTTATCGCCTCTTTGGGAAATGTTTAAAGATGGCGTTGATTTAACAAAGATTAAATGGTCAGCACATTAAAATTGGGAGTAAATTATGGCATATAGTGAAAAAGTTGTTGATCATTACGAAAACCCACGTAATGTTGGTTCGTTTGATCAAAATGATCCTAATGTTGGTAGTGGTATGGTTGGCGCACCAGCGTGTGGTGATGTGATGCGTCTACAAATCAAAGTGAATGACAATGGTATTATTGAAGATGCTAAGTTTAAAACTTATGGTTGTGGTAGTGCAATTGCATCAAGTTCTTTGGTTACAGAATGGATAAAAGGTAAATCATTAGACGAAGCAGAAGCTATCAAAAATACGGATATTGCTAAAGAACTTGCTTTACCTCCGGTTAAAATTCACTGTTCAATTCTAGCGGAAGATGCAATTAAAGCTGCTATTGATGACTACAAAACCAAAAAAGGACAACGTTAATGGCAATCACATTGACTAATAGTGCAGCTGATCGTGTTCAAGCCTTTTTGGCTAATCGCGGAAAGGGTGTTGGGTTACGATTAGGTGTTAAAACATCTGGTTGTTCTGGTATGGCTTATGTTTTAGAGTTTGCCGATGTGATTAATGATGATGATAGTGTCTTTGAAGATAAACATGTCAAAGTTATCGTGGATAAAAAAAGCTTAGTTTATATTGATGGTACTGAACTTGATTTTGTTAAAGAAGGATTAAATGAAGGTTTCAAGTTTAATAATCCTAATACGAAGCACGAATGTGGCTGTGGCGAAAGCTTTAATGTGTAATCGGACACAATAATTATGGTTAATTACTTCGAGCTATTTAGTTTGCCAGCTCAATTGCCGGTGGATGTCGCTCAACTAACAACTCATTATCAGCAATTGCAAAAGCAATATCATCCAGATAATTTTGCTGTTGTAAACGATATTGATAAAGTGGCAATTGTTCAAAAGTCAGCAATCATTAATGATGGTTATCATACGTTAAAAAATCCAATTAAAGCCGCTGAGTATTTTTTATCTCTACAAGGTTTTGACGTAGCAACTGAACAAAGTATTATTCATGATACTGATTTTTTAATGGAGCAATTTGTTTTACGTGAAAGACTTGATGATATCGAAAGTAAAGATAATTTTGAATTATTAGATGATTTTTATGCTGAGATTGTTGCTCGTCAAAAGATAGTCTATAACGAATTATTACAATTTATTACTAATCAAGATTGGTCAAAAGCACTTAATCAGATCTATAAAATTCGCTATCTTGCCAGATTGATTGAACAAATCGAAAAGTTACAAGAAAAGCAATTTGATTTATAATTTAATATAAGTAACATATCGATAGAGATAGATTAAATGGTATTATTACAGATCAGCGAACCAGGACAAACTCCACTACCACATCATCGCCGCCTTGCTGTAGGAATTGATCTTGGTACAACTAATTCATTAGTAGCAACGGTACGAAGTGGACAAGCAGAGGTATTGCCTGATTTAGAAGGTAATCCGCTATTGCCATCCGTTGTGCATTATGGCGTCGATCATGATGATAACTCTGTTATCACGATTGGAAAAAATGCCAAAGATAATGCTGTGAATGATCCGCAAAATACAGTTAGCTCTATTAAGCGATTAATGGGGCGAAGTTTATCTGATATAGATTTATCACAATTTCCTTATACTTTTTCACAAACTGAAAATGGTGTTCCTTTATTAAATTTGCCTAATGAGCAAGTAAATCCAATACAAGTTTCATCAGAAATTTTGACAGCGTTAGCTGAGCGAGCAAAAGAGAGCTTACAAGGTGAAATTGATGGTGTGGTTATTACTGTGCCAGCTTATTTTGATGATGCACAACGGCAAGCAACAAAAGATGCTGCCAAATTAGCTGGCTTGCATGTATTGCGCCTACTTAATGAACCTACAGCCGCTGCGATTGCGTACGGTTTAGATTCAGGGAAGGAAGGTATAATCGCTGTTTATGATTTAGGTGGCGGTACTTTTGATATTTCTATTTTACGCTTAAATAAAGGTGTTTTTGAGGTTCTAGCAACTAGTGGTGACTCAGCTCTTGGTGGTGATGATTTTGATCGGCTACTTGCTGACTATATAAAAGAGAAATTAGGATTAACTAATAATATAGATCCTTATATTAATCAAAAAATCAGTAGCCAAGCTACCGAAATAAAGATTTTATTAAGTGAGCAAGATTTAGCTGTATTTTCTCTGGATAATCAATCTTTGACTATTACTCGCCAGCAATTTCAACAATTAATTGAGCCATTGGTTAAACGCACTTTAGCTGTTTGTCGCCGTGCATTGAAAGATGCCGAGATTAATGTGGATGAAGTAGTTGAAGTTGTTATGGTTGGCGGCTCTACTCGTGTGCCATTAGTGCGAGAATTAGTAGGGAATTATTTTAAAACTAATCCCTTGATATCTATCGATCCTGATAAAGTAGTTGCTATTGGTGCAGCTATTCAGGCCGATATTTTGGTTGGCAATAAACCCGATTCAGATATGTTATTGCTTGATGTGATCCCATTGTCGTTAGGCATTGAGATCATGGGTGAATTGGTCGAAAAAATTATTCCACGTAATAGTACAATTCCGTGTGCAAGAGCTCAAGAGTTTACAACTTTTAAAGATGGTCAAACCGCGATGATGGTTCATGTTTTACAAGGAGAACGTGAAAGTGTTGCTGATTGTCGATCTTTGGCTCGTTTTACTCTGCAAGGTATTCCAGCAATGCCTGCCGGTGGTGCGCACATTAGGGTGACTTTTCAAGTTGATGCTGATGGTTTATTAAGTGTAACAGCAATGGAAAAATCAACGGGTATTGAAGCTGCTATCCAAGTAAAACCTTCATATGGACTGACTGATAATGAAATTGCCGATATGATTCAAGATTCAATCAGTTACGCACAGCAAGATAAACAGATTCGAATACTTGCTGAACAAAAAGTTGAGGCAGCTAGAGTGCTTGAAAGCTTGCAAAGTGCTTTAGATAAAGATGCTGACTTATTAGATGAAAGTGAACTAAACCATATTTTAATTGCTAAGCATCAATTACAAGCTGTAAGTGAGTCAAATGACAGTTATGCAATTGAAAAACAAATTAAAATTGTTGATAAAGTAACACAAAATTTTGCAGCTAAGCGGATGGATAGGTCAATTCGACATGCGTTAACTGGCCATAACGTTGATGATATTTAACTAACGAGATTATTATGCCAAAAATTACTTTTTTACCGAATGCGGAGCTTTGTCCAGATGGAAAAACTGTCGATGCCCAAGAAGGCGAATCCATTTTAGAAGTGGCATTGCGCAATGATATTGAAATCGAGCATGCTTGTGAAATGTCATGTGCTTGTTCAACATGCCACTGTATTGTGCGTAAGGGATTTGATTCGCTTGAAGCAAGCGATGAACAAGAAGATGATATGTTAGATAAAGCCTGGGGAGTTGAACCGCATAGTCGTTTAAGCTGTCAAGCTCGTGTCACGAATGAAGATTTAGAGGTCGAAATCCCAAGATATAGCCTTAATCATGCTAAAGAAGATCATTAGTAAGTTATCATAATGATTATCCATTATGGGTTAATATAAAAATAATATTAAATCTGGTTATTTGATTGAAATTTGGTAATTGTAAATTAATAACCAGAAAAAGCTTCTCATCTTTAAACCCAAATATCTGTATTTATTTCTTGCCGTTAGTTAACTAACAGAGTATAATCGCCCCACTTTGTTTATTGCCTTTATGTAAACAAATGAGAAAAAGATATAATTGTTATAAAAAATAGCTAATTATATCGACAATACTCCCGATTTGGGGGTTACGAAAAAGAACGGATTACACTCTCCTGTCAATCGAAACAGGGTAAGAGGAGTAGTCTTTTGTTATAACTTTTAAATAATGGAGCTCTGGTCTCATGTCGAACCAAAGAATCCGTATCCGGTTAAAAGCGTTTGATCATCGTTTGATTGATCAATCAACTGCTGAAATTGTAGAAACTGCGAAGCGCACAGGTGCGCAAGTTCGTGGTCCTATTCCATTACCGACACGCAAAGAGCGTTTCACTGTATTGATTTCCCCACACGTTAATAAAGATGCGCGTGATCAGTACGAGATTCGCACTCATAAACGTCTAGTTGATATTGTTGAGCCAACTGAAAAAACAGTTGATGCTTTAATGCGTCTAGACCTTGCTGCCGGTGTTGATGTGCAGATCAGTTTAGGTTAGTCCTAAGCTGAATGATTGAGAGGTCGAAACAATGATTGGTTTAATCGGTCGTAAAGTAGGAATGACGCGTATCTTCACTGAAGATGGTGTTTCTATTCCTGTCACCGTAGTTGAAGTTCAAAGCAACCGCATTACTCAAGTTAAAACACTTGAGAATGATGGTTATCAAGCTATTCAGGTTACTACTGGCAGCAAAAAAGCAAGCCGTGTAAACAAACCTGAAGCAGGTCATTTCGCTAAGGCTGGCGTTGAAGCTGGTCGTGGTCTATGGGAATTCCGTTTTGAAGAAGGTGAATTTTCTGTAGGTCAAAGTATTAACGTTGATATCTTCGCTGACGTTAAGAAAGTTGATGTTACTGGGACATCTAAAGGTAAAGGT
Organism: Gilliamella sp. Bif1-4; assembly: GCF_001690535.1. Lineage (NCBI taxonomy): Bacteria > Pseudomonadati > Pseudomonadota > Gammaproteobacteria > Orbales > Orbaceae > Gilliamella > Gilliamella sp. Bif1-4. Next base: position 21,079 of record NZ_LZHC01000047.1, read on the forward strand.
TTTGCTGGCGTTACTAAACGTTGGAATTTCCGTACTCAAGATGCTACTCATGGTAACTCTTTGGCACACCGTGGTCATGGTTCTATTGGTCAAAACCAAACTCCAGGTAAAGTGTTTAAAGGTCGTAAAATGGCAGGTCACCTAGGTAATGAACGTGTAACCGTTCAAAACTTAGATATTGTACGTGTTGATGCTGAACGTAATCTTTTATTAATTAAAGGTGCAGTTCCTGGCGCAATCAATAGTGACGTAATTGTTAAACCGGCAATCAAGGCTTAACGTCGAGGAGATAGAGATGGAATTAGTAGTAAAAGACGCGAAAGCGCTTTCTGTTTCCGAAACTACCTTCGGACGTGAGTTTAATGAAGCGTTAGTTCATCAAGTAGTTGTTGCTTATGCATCTGCTGCTCGTCAAGGTTCTCGCGCACAAAAAACTCGTGCAGAAATCGCTGGTTCAGGTAAAAAACCATGGCGTCAAAAAGGTACCGGTCGTGCTCGTTCAGGTTCAATTAAGAGCCCAATCTGGCGCAGTGGTGGTGTAACATTTGCAGCAAAACCACAAGATCATAGCCAAAAAGTTAACCGTAAAATGTATCGTGGTGCATTAAAGAGTATTTTCTCTGAATTAGTGCGTCAAGAACGTTTAGTTGTGGTTGAAACATTTACTGTTGAAGCACCTAAGACTAAATTATTAACTCAGAAATTAAACGATATGAATCTTAATGATGTTCTTATTATCGCTTCTGAAGTTGATGAAAATCTTTTCTTAGCAGCACGTAACTTACATAAAGTTGATGTGCGTGATGTGGCAGGTATTGATCCAGTTAGTTTGATTGCATTTGACAAAGTGGTTATCACAGTTGATGCCGTTAAACAAGTAGAGGAGATGTTAGCATGATTCGTGAAGAGCGTCTGCTTAAAGTCCTGCGAGCACCACATGTTTCTGAAAAAGCATCTATTTCAATGGAAAAAACAAATACATTAGTATTGAAAGTTGCTAAAGATGCTACTAAGAGAGAGATTAAAGCCGCAGTTGAACAACTATTTGAAGTTAAAGTAGATGACGTTAATACACTTGTTGTTAAAGGTAAAGTTAAACGTCGTGGTCAACAAATCGGTCGCCGTAGCGACTGGAAAAAAGCTTACGTTACTTTAGCAGAAGGTCAAAATTTAGACCTTGCTGGCGTCGCTGAGTAATTCGGAGGAGTAAGAACAATGGCAGTTGTTAAGTGTAAACCTACATCTCCGGGTCGTCGCCACGTTGTTAAAGTGGTTAACCCAGAGTTGCATAAAGGTAAACCTTATGCACCGTTGCTTGATTCAAAAAGCAAAACTGGTGGTCGCAATAATAATGGTCGTATCACTACCCGTCACATTGGTGGTGGTCATAAACAACATTATCGTATTGTTGACTTTAAGCGTAATAAAGATGGTATTCCAGCAGTTGTTGAACGTTTGGAATATGATCCAAACCGTAGTGCAAATATTGCATTGGTTTTATATAAAGACGGTGAACGCCGTTATATTTTAGCGCCTAAAGGCTTAAAAGCAGGTGATCAGATCCAATCTGGTGTTGATGCAGCAATTAAAACAGGTAACTGTTTACCAATGCGCAATATCCCAGTCGGTTCTACTGTGCATAATATTGAAATGAAACCAGGTAAAGGCGGACAAATTGCTCGCTCTGCTGGTAGTTATGTTCAAATCGTTGCGCGTGATGGTGCTTATGTAACATTACGTCTACGTTCAGGTGAAATGCGTAAAGTATTATCTGATTGTCGTGCCACTATTGGTGAAGTTGGTAATTCAGAGCATATGCTTCGTGTATTAGGTAAAGCGGGTGCAACGCGTTGGCGTGGTGTTCGTCCTACTGTTCGTGGTACAGCAATGAACCCGGTAGACCATCCACATGGTGGTGGTGAAGGTCGTAACTTTGGTAAACATCCTGTGTCTCCATGGGGTCAAAAAGCCAAAGGATTGAAAACGCGTAGCAACAAACGTACTGATAAGTATATTGTTCGCCGTCGCAATAAGAAATAATTAATATAGAGGATTAGCTATGCCACGTTCTCTCAAGAAGGGTCCTTTTATTGACCTACACTTGCTGAAGAAGGTAGAGAAAGCGGTGGAAAGCGGGGACAAGAAACCAATTCGTACTTGGTCCCGTCGTTCAACGATCTTTCCTAACATGATCGGTTTGACCATCGCTGTCCATAATGGTCGTCAGCACGTTCCAGTTTATGTTTCCGACGAAATGGTTGGTCATAAATTGGGTGAATTCGCGCCGACTCGTACTTATCGCGGCCATGCGGCTGATAAGAAAGCTAAGAAGAAATAAGTAGGAGAAAGAGATGGAAACAATTGCAAAGTACCGCCACGCTCGTTCTTCTGCACAAAAGGTTCGCTTAGTTGCAGATCTTGTTCGCGGTAAGAATGTGTCTCAGGCACTAGATATTTTAACGTACACCAATAAAAAAGCGGCTGTACTTGTTAAAAAAGTATTAGAGTCTGCTATTGCTAATGCAGAGCATAACGATGGTGCTGATATTGATGATCTAAAAGTTGCGAAGATTTTCGTAGATGAAGGCCCAACCATGAAGCGTATTATGCCTCGTGCGAAAGGTCGTGCAGATCGAATTTTGAAGCGTACGAGTCACATCACCGTGATCGTTTCAGATCGCTAGGCTGGAGAATAGCAATGGGTCAAAAAGTAAATCCAAATGGTATCCGATTAGGCATTGTCAAGCCTTGGACATCTACATGGTATTCGGGTACAAAGACATTCGCTGATAATTTAGAAAGTGATTTTAGAGTGCGTGAATTCTTAAATAAAGAATTATCTCAAGCGTCAATCTCTAAGATTGTTATCGACCGTTCAGCAGAAACTAACGTTCGTATTACTATTCACACTGCTCGTCCGGGTATTGTGATAGGTAAAAAAGGCGAGGACGTTGAAAAATTACGTAATGCCGTAGCTTCTATTGTCAATAAATATAAAGACAAAAGAGAAAAACGTGATGTAGCAGTACAAATTAATATTGCTGAAGTTCGTAAACCAGAACTTGATGCTAAATTAGTTGCTGATAGCATTACTTCTCAATTAGAACGCCGCGTTATGTTCCGTCGAGCTATGAAACGTGCGGTTCAAAATGCAATGAAGGCGGGTGCTAAAGGTATCAAAGTCGAAGTAAGTGGTCGTTTAGGCGGTGCTGAAATTGCTCGTAGCGAATGGTATCGTGAAGGTCGTGTACCTTTACATACATTACGGGCTGATATTGACTATGGTTTATCTGAAGCATTAACTACCTATGGTATTATTGGTGTTAAAGTGTGGATCTTCAAAGGTGAGATCCTTGGTGGTATGGCTGCCGTTGAACAAGCAGAAAAACAACCTGCTGCTCAACCGAAAAAGCAGCGAAAAGGCCGAAAACAATAAGGAGCGTCGCTGATGTTACAACCAAAGCGTACAAAATTCCGTAAAGTGCACAAGGGCCGCAATCGTGGTCTTGCTGTAAGTACTGATGTTAGTTTCGGTACATTCGGTCTTAAGGCTGTAGGTCGTGGTCGTTTGACTGCGCGCCAGATCGAAGCAGCACGTCGTGCAATGACTCGTGCAGTTAAGCGTCAAGGTAAAATTTGGATTCGAGTTTTCCCTGATAAACCAATTACCGAAAAACCACTTGCAGTGCGTATGGGTAAAGGTAAGGGTAACGTTGAATACTGGGTTGCTCAGATTCAACCAGGTAAAGTCCTTTATGAAATGGACGGTGTACCGGAAGAAGTTGCTCGTGAAGCATTTGCGTTGGCAGCTGCAAAACTGCCAATTAAAACCACCTTTGTGATTAAGACGGTGATGTAAATGAAAGCAAAAGAGCTACGCGAAAAAAGCGTTGAAGAGTTAAATACTGAACTTCTTAATTTATTACGTGAGCAATTTAACTTACGTATGCAATTAGCTGGAGGTCAGTTAACACAGACTCATATGTTAAAACAAGTGCGTCGTAATATTGCACGAGTTAAAACATTATTAACTGAAAAGGCGGGTGCGTAATATGACTACTGAAGTAAAAATTCGTACTCAGCAAGGTCGTGTTATTAGCGACAAAATGGATAAATCTATTACTGTAGCTATTGAACGTAAAGTGAAGCATCCGTTATATGGTAAGTTCATTAAACGTACGACTAAATTGCATGTACATGATGAAAACAACGAGTGTGGTATTGGTGATACTGTAGAGATTAAAGAGTGTCGTCCATTATCAAAAACCAAATCTTGGACTCTTGTTCGAATCGTTGAAAAAGCAGTTATTTAATCTTTTTTTGATTGAAAACTGTACATAATATAATAAACGGCTGAACGGCCGTTTATTTTATGCTATCCATTTTATTTGAGTGGTGTTATACTATGCGTCCTCACGTAAGTGGGTTTTTGGTTGTCTATTCTTATCCATGGTAGTTGAGATGGATGAAGGTAGATTAGACAATAATTAATTTATACGGAGCATTAAAATGATCCAAGAACAGACTAGGCTAGATGTTGCCGATAACTCTGGCGCACGTAGCGTAATGTGTATCAAGGTTCTCGGTGGATCGCACCGTCGTTATGCAGCAGTAGGCGATATCATCAAAGTTACCATTAAAGAAGCAATTCCTCGTGGTAAAGTTAAAAAAGGTGATGTACTTAAAGCTGTTGTTGTGCGCACTAGAAAAGGTGTTCGTCGCCCTGATGGATCTGTCATTCGTTTCGATCGCAATGCTTGTGTTATTTTAAATAATAACAGTGAGCAACCGATTGGTACGCGTATTTTTGGACCGGTCACTCGTGAACTTCGCTCTGAGAAGTTTATGAAGATCATTTCATTAGCACCAGAAGTACTGTAAGGAGCGGGTAATGGCAACGAAAATCCGTCGAGAAGATGAAGTTATCGTGTTAACTGGCAAAGATAAAGGTAAACGCGGTAAAGTTAAGAGTGTTTTGTCTACAGGCAAAGTGATTGTTGAAGGTATCAATTTGGTGAAAAAACATCAAAAACCAGTACCTGCATTAAATCAAGAAGGTGGAATTGTTGAAAAAGAAGCAGCTATCAATGTTTCTAATGTGGCAATTTTTAATCCAGCTACAGGCAAAGCAGATCGCGTAGGCTTTCGTATTGAAGACGGTAAAAAAGTCCGTTTTTATAAGTCTACTAATGAATTAATCAATTAAGTAATTTGGAGTGTACGATGGCGAAACTGCATGATTACTACAAAGCACAGGTAGTAAATAAACTGCAAGAACAGTTTGGCTACAAATCTGTCATGCAAGTCCCTCGGATCGAAAAGATCACCTTGAATATGGGTGTGGGTGAAGCAATTACTGATAAGAAATTATTAGATAATGCTGTTGCAGATTTAGCTGCAATCAGTGGTCAAAAACCACTAGTCACTAAAGCACGCAAATCAGTTGCTGGTTTTAAAATCCGTCAAGGGTATCCTATTGGTTGTAAAGTCACTTTACGTGGCGAACGTATGTGGGAATTTTTTGAGCGTCTAGTTTATATTGCCCTTCCTCGTACTCGAGATTTTCGTGGTTTAAGCGCAAAATCTTTTGATGGTCGTGGCAACTATAGCATGGGTGTTCGTGAGCAAATCGTTTTCCCTGAAATCGATTATGACAAAGTTGATCGTGTTCGTGGTTTAGATATTACTATCACCACTACTGCACAATCAGATGAAGAAGGCCGAGCTTTATTATCTGCCTTTAACTTCCCATTTCGTAAGTAAGGTAGGGCATAATGGCTAAACAATCAATGATTGAACGCGATAAGAAACGCGTAAAGCTAGCAGAAAAATATTTTGCAAAGCGTCAAGAATTAAAAGCGATTATCTCTGATCTTAATGCATCAGATGAAGATCGTTGGAATGCAGTGCTTAAATTGCAAACGCTTCCTCGTGATTCTAGTCCATCACGTCAACGTCGTCGTTGTCGTCAAACTGGTCGTCCTCATGGCGTCCTTCGTAAGTTTGGTTTAAGCCGTATTAAGGTTCGTGAGTCAGCCATGCGTGGTGAGATTCCTGGTCTTAAAAAGGCAAGTTGGTAATCAGGGGAGTGTTATAGATGAGCATGCAAGATCCTATAGCAGATATGTTGACCCGTATTCGTAATGGTCAATCTGCGAATAAAGTTGCAGTCACCATGCCTTCCTCTAAGCTAAAAGTGGCAATTGCCAATGTGCTAAAAGAAGAAGGTTATATTGGGGACTTTAAAGTTGTTGGTGACACTAAGCCGGAACTGGAAATTACTTTAAAATATTTCCAAGGTAAAGCTGTTGTAGAAAGTATCAAACGTGTTAGCCGTCCAGGTTTACGTATTTATAAACGTAAAGATGAATTGCCGAAAGTTATGGCTGGACTCGGTATCGCAGTTGTTTCTACTTCTAAAGGTGTTATGACTGATCGTGCAGCACGCCAAGCAGGTCTTGGTGGTGAAATTATCTGCTACGTAGCGTAAGGGAGAAAAGAATGTCTCGTGTTGCAAAAGCACCTGTCGTTGTTCCTGCTGGCGTAGAGGTAAAACTCAATGGTCAGGTAATTACGATTAAAGGTAAAAATGGCGAATTATCTCGCACAATAAATAATGCTGTTGTGATTAATCAAGAAGAAGGACAAATTAAATTTGCTCCTCGTGAGGGTTTTGCAGATGCTTGGGCTCAAGCTGGAACTGCGCGTGCTTTGATTAATTCAATGGTTATTGGTGTTACTGAAGGTTTTACTAAAAAACTTCAGCTAGTTGGTGTCGGTTATCGTGCACAAGTGAAAGGTAATACAATTAGTTTGTCTCTAGGATATTCACATCCAATTGAACATCAATTACCTGCAGGTGTAACAGCTGAATGTCCGTCTCAAACTGAAATCGTATTAAAAAGTACTGATAAACAGTTAATCGGGCAAGTAGCTGCTGATATCCGTGCTTATCGTCGTCCTGAACCTTATAAAGGTAAAGGTGTTCGTTACGCAGATGAAGTTGTGCGTACTAAAGAAGCTAAGAAAAAGTAAGGTAACACTATGGATAAGAAATCAGCTCGTATCCGTCGTGCAACTAAAGCGCGTCGCAAGATGCATGAACTACTTGCAACTCGCTTAGTAGTTCACCGCACTCCGCGTCATATTTATGCGCAGATTATCGCACCAAACGGATCAGAAGTACTGGCAGCCGCTTCTACATTAGAAAAAGCTATCAGTGAAAGTTTAAAATACACAGGAAACAAAGACGCTGCTGCAGCAGTTGGTAAAGCAATTGCTGAACGTGCGTTAGCAAAAGATATCAAAGAAGTTTCATTTGATCGTTCAGGTTTCCAATATCATGGTCGAGTTCAGGCGCTAGCAGATGCTGCTCGCGAAGCTGGCCTACAGTTCTAAGGTAGGAGTTAAAGATGTCAAACATCGAAAAACAAGCTGGTGAACTGCAGGAAAAACTAATCGCAGTTAACCGAGTTTCTAAAACCGTAAAAGGTGGTCGTATTTTTAGTTTTTCTGCACTAACAGTTGTTGGTGACGGTAATGGCCGCGTAGGTTTTGGATATGGTAAAGCACGTGAAGTGCCAGCAGCAATCCAAAAAGCAATGGAAAAAGCACGTCGCAATATGATTAATGTTGCTTTAAATAACGATACTTTACAGCATCCTGTTAAAGGTGCTCACACAGGATCTCGTGTTTATATGCAACCAGCATCCGAAGGTACTGGTATTATCGCCGGTGGTGCGATGCGTGCAGTTTTAGAAGTTGCTGGAGTTCGTAACGTTCTAGCTAAAGCATATGGTTCTACTAACCCAATTAATGTGGTTCGTGCAACTATTGATGGCTTAGAAAGTATGAAATCACCAGAAATGGTTGCTGCTAAACGTGGTAAAACCGTCGAAGAAATTTTGGGGTAATTAACCATGGCAAAAACAATTAAAATTACACAAACTCGTAGTTCTATAGGTCGTCTGCCTAAGCATAAAGCGACATTAGTAGGTCTAGGATTACGTCGTATTGGTCATACTGTTGAGCGTGAGGATACTCCTGCAATTCGTGGTATGGTAAACCAAGTTTATTACATGGTTAAAGTAGAGGAGTAATAGTAATGCGTTTAAATACTTTATCTCCTGCTGAAGGTTCAAAGCATGCACCAAAACGTCTGGGTCGAGGAATCGGTTCAGGATTAGGTAAAACTGGTACTCGTGGTATTAAAGGTCAAAAATCTCGTTCAGGTGGTGGCGTTCGTCGCGGCTTTGAAGGTGGTCAAATGCCTTTATATCGTCGTTTACCAAAATTTGGTTTTACCTCACGTAAAGCTCAAGTTACAGCTCAAGTTCGTCTTTCAGATTTGATGAAAGTCGAAGGTGATATTGTTGACCTAAATAGCTTAAAAGTTGCAAATGTGATTAATTCACATATTGAATATGCAAAAATCATGTTATCTGGAGAAGTAACTAAACCAGTAACTGTTCGTGGTATTCGAGTAACTAAAGGTGCTAAAGCTGCAATTGAAGCTGCTGGCGGAAAAATTGAGGAATAATTAGAAAGATGGCAAAGCAACCAGGATTAGATTTTCAAAGTACACGAGGCGGTAGTGGTGAGCTTAAAAGACGCTTGATGTTTGTGCTTTTAGCGCTTATTGTTTTTCGTCTTGGTTCTTATATTCCGGTTCCTGGTATTGATACTAAGGCGTTATCGGACTTACTAACACAAGCATCGTCAAATGGTATTGTGGGTATGTTCAATATGTTCTCTGGTGGTGCTTTAAGCCGTGCTTCAATTTTTGCATTAGGGATAATGCCTTATATTTCCGCATCAATTATTGTGCAGTTATTAACGGCAATTAGCCCTAAGTTAGCAGAATTGAAGAAAGAAGGTGAATCAGGTAGAAAAAAAATTAGTCAGTACACTCGTTATGGCACACTTGCTTTAGCAATAATACAGGCTGTTGGTATTTCAACTGGTTTACCAAATATTCCTGGTTATGAACATGTTGTGATTAATCCAGGATTTTCTTTCTATTTTATCGCATCGGTTAGCTTAGTTACTGGCACTATGTTTCTTATGTGGTTGGGCGAACAAATCACCGAACGAGGTGTAGGTAATGGTATTTCTATCATTATCTTTGCTGGTATCGTGGCAAGTCTTCCTCATGCTATTTATGAAACAATTGAACAAGCTCGCTCTGGTTCATTGCATCCGATTTTATTATTGGTTGTTGCTGCATTAGTGGTTGGTGTAACTTATTTTGTTGTATTTGTTGAACGTGGTCAGCGACGAATTGTTGTTAACTATGCGCAACGACAACAAGGTCGTCGTGTTTACGCAGCACAAAGCACACACTTACCATTAAAGATTAATATGGCGGGAGTTATTCCGGCGATATTTGCCTCGACAATTGCTATGTTACCATCAATGATGGCTTCTTGGTTCCAAGGAGATGGTGAAGGATGGAGATATTTTATTGTACTTATCGGTCAATACTTCAATCATGATCAACCGTTATACATAATCTTTTTTGCGGCGGCGATTATCTTCTTTTGTTTCTTCTATACAGCGTTGGTTTTTAACCCAAGAGAAACAGCAGATCAGCTAAAAAAATCTGGTGCATTTATTCCAGGTATCCGTCCAGGTGAACAAACATCTAAGTATATTGACAAGGTAATGACTCGTTTAACGCTAATTGGCGCAATCTACATTACTTTTGTATGTTTGGTTCCAATGTTTATGACAAGCGCAATGAAAGTTCCAGTTCAATTTGGTGGAACATCGTTATTAATTGTTGTTGTTGTAATCATGGATTTTATGGCACAAGTACAGACTTTAATGATGCCAAATCGTTATGAGTCAGTGTTAAAGAAAGCGAACCTTAAAGGCTATGGCCGATAAGTTAGCCAGAAGTTACGGAGAAAAAAATGAAAGTTCGTGCTTCAGTCAAGAAATTATGCAGGAATTGTAAAATCATTAAACGCAATGGCATCGTTCGTGTTATTTGCGTTGAAGGTAAACACAAACAACGTCAAGGTTAATTTATTTAGCTGGAAAGTTGAGCTTTTGCATATTTTTCTTGCCAAAGTATAGTAAAGCTGGCTAGAATAGCCAGCCTAGATTTATTTGTAAATTCACTGTTTGAGTATCCTGAAAACGGGCTTTTCAGTATAGTGAATTTGCTAAACATTAACAATAAAGGAGTGCATAGTGGCCCGTATAGCAGGCATTAACATTCCTGATCAACAACATGCTGTAATTGCTTTACAAGCGATTTATGGTATCGGAAATACTCGTGCTAAGACAATTTGTGCTGAAGCAGGTATTTCTGAACATGTTAAGATCAGAGAACTATCTGAAGATCAGATTGAAAAGTTACGTGAGCAAGTCGCTAAATTTACCGTTGAAGGCGATTTACGTCGTGAAGTAACTATGAGTATCAAGCGTTTATTAGACCTTGGTTGTTATCGTGGCATGCGTCACCGTCGTGGACTTCCTGTTCGTGGTCAGCGCACAAAGACTAACGCTCGTACCCGTAAGGGACCGCGTAAGCCAATCAAGAAATAATTGAGGTATAATTAAATGGCAAAGACACCTGTTCGTACACGTAAACGTGTAAAAAAGCAAGTTTCTGATGGTATAGCTCATATTCATGCATCATTCAACAATACAATCGTAACTATTACCGATCGTCAAGGTAATGCGTTAGGTTGGGCAACCGCTGGTGGTTCTGGTTTCCGTGGCTCTCGTAAATCAACACCTTTTGCAGCTCAAGTGGCCGCAGAACGTTGTGCTGAAGCCGTCAAAGATTACGGAATTAAGAATCTGGAAGTTATGGTTAAAGGACCTGGTCCTGGTCGTGAGTCAACAATTCGTGCATTAAATGCAGCGGGTTACCGCATCACTAACATTACTGATGTTACTCCGATTCCTCATAACGGTTGTCGTCCACCCAAAAAACGTCGTGTTTAATTTTTTAAACATTGAATGTTTAGGATTATTGGAGAAATAAAATGGCAAGATATTTGGGACCAAAACTCAAATTAAGTCGTCGTGAAGGTACAGATTTATTTCTTAAATCTGGCGTCCGAGCGATTGAGAGTAAATGTAAATTAGAACAAGCTCCTGGACAACATGGTGCGCGTAAACCGCGTTTATCAGATTATGGTGTTCAGTTACGTGAAAAACAAAAAGTTAGACGTATTTATGGAATTTTAGAACGCCAATTCCGTAATTACTACAAAAGCGCTGCTCGAATTAAAGGCAATACTGGTGAAAACCTACTTGGTCTTTTAGAACGTCGCTTAGATAACGTTGTTTATCGCATGGGATTTGGTGCAACTCGTGCTGAAGCCCGTCAATTAGTTAGTCATAAAGCTGTTCTTGTTAATGGTCGTGTTGTGAATATTGCATCTTATCAAGTTTCACCTGAAGATGTGATTAGTGTTCGCGAAAAATCAAAAAAACAAGCACGTATTAAAGCTGCTTTAGAGCTAGCTGAACAACGTGAAAAACCAACATGGTTAGAAGTTGATGCTAGCAAAATGGAAGGTGTATTTAAACGCTTACCAGAACGTTCAGATTTATCTGCTGATATCAACGAACATTTGATCGTCGAACTTTACTCTAAGTAAAGTTTAGCACTTAAGAGAGGACATAATGCAGGGTTCTGTAACAGAGTTTTTAAAACCTCACCTAGTTGATGTTGTTCAATACAGTCAAACACATGCTAAAGTGACTTTAGAGCCACTAGAACGTGGTTTTGGCCATACTTTAGGTAATGCACTACGCCGCATTTTATTATCATCTATGCCGGGATATGCAGTAACCGAAGTTGAAATTGACGGTGTTCTGCATGAGTACAGCACTAAAGAAGGCGTTCAAGAAGATGTACTTGATATTTTGCTTAACTTAAAAAAGTTAGCAGTACGTGTACATACGAAAGATGATGTTATGCTCACTTTAAACAAATCAGGTATTGGTGCAGTAACCGCATCTGATATCACTCATGATGGTGATGTTGAAATTGTTAATCCTGATTTAGTGATTTGTCATCTTACTGATGCCAATGCTTCAATTAGTATGCGTATTCGTGTACAACGAGGACGTGGTTATGTCCCTGCTTCTGCTCGCGTTAAGTCAGAAGATGAAGAACGACCAATCGGTCGTCTGTTAGTTGATGCATGTTATAGCCCTGTAGAGCGTATTGCATATTCTGTTGATGCTGCTCGTGTGGAACAACGTACTGATTTAGATAAACTTGTTATCGATATGGAAACTAATGGTACTATCGATCCTGAAGAATCTATTCGTCGTGCATCAACTATTTTGGCTGAACAACTTGAAGCTTTCGTTGATTTACGAGATGTACATCAACCAGAAGTTAAAGAAGATAAACCGGAATTTGATCCAATCCTTTTACGTCCAGTAGATGATTTGGAGTTAACTGTTCGGTCTGCTAATTGCTTAAAGGCAGAAGCAGTTCATTATATTGGTGATTTAGTACAACGTACCGAAGTTGAGTTACTTAAAACCCCTAATCTTGGTAAGAAATCACTTACTGAAATTAAGGACGTACTCGCATCTCGTGGTTTATCTTTAGGCATGCGTCTTGAGAACTGGCCACCAGCAAGTATTGTTGAAGACTAAGATAAAATTTATATAAGAAGGATAAAGTTATGCGCCATCGTAAAAGTGGTCGTCAACTGAACCGAAATAGCAGCCATCGTCAAGCAATGTTTCGTAACATGACAAGTTCACTTGTTGAACATGAAATCATTAAAACTACATTGCCTAAAGCAAAAGAGTTGCGTCGTGTTGTTGAACCGTTAATTACGTTAGCCAAAAGCGATAGCGTAGCTAATCGCCGTCTGGCTTTCGCTCGTATCCGTGATAAAGATACAGTTAAAAAATTATTTTCAGATTTAGGTCCACGTTTTGCTACCCGCCCTGGCGGTTATGTACGTATTTTAAAATGTGGTTTCCGTGATGGAGATAATGCTCCAATGGCTTATATTGAATTAGTTGATCGTCCTGCAGTAGAAGAAGCAGCATCAGCTGAATAATAATAAATCATTGTGTATTAAAACCGGCTATATGCCGGTTTTTTATTTATGTTTATTATATTTGAAAAACCCAAATTACTAACTTTATTTAAAATTAGTTAAAAACTAAAAGAGATCAAGACAAGATTATTAAATAAATAATTGTTAACAACAGTTATTTACCTCATAAATACAATTAATAGTGAGGTGGTGGTGTTTCTTCAGATAAATTAGCAATATTTGAAGCTTGTGTTGCTTGTAGTTTTTGAGACAATAACGTCAATTGCTCTTTTAATTTGCTAACATCAGCTTGAAGATTAGTTACCATTTGATTGAGTTCTTCAATGGTGATATCTTGAAAAGCTACTTTGGTTTCAAGTAATTCTAATTGCTGGTTCATAAAATAAATTCATATATAGACTAGTTAATTAAATTACATTGTAAGTAAAAATAGCTACGAAATCCATCCATGCTCTGCAAAAGAGACATATTCACCCTTACCTATAACAATATGATCTATGACTCGAATATCAACCAATTCACAAACTTCTTCTATTTTTTGTGTAAGATGGCGATCTGCCTGACTAGGTTTTGCCACACCCGAAGGATGATTATGTGCTAAAATTAATGCGGCAGCATTATATTGCAATGCTCGTCTGACGATCTCTCTTGGATGGACTTCAACGCAATTATAGGTACCGACAAACATATCTTCTGACGTTATGACGCGATTTTGATTATCTAAAAAAATGACCATAAAAATTTCACGATCTTTATTTGCCAATCGGCTAGCTAAATAGTGATATGTTAAAGATGACGATGTTAAAAAATTATCGGTAGTCATTTTAACTTTTAAATATCTATAAGAAAGTTCAACAACAGCTTTCAATTGTGTATATTTAGCTGTTCCCAATCCTTTCTTTTTGCAAAAATCACTATGGCTTGCATTAATTAAATTATAAAAAGAACCAAACTCATTTAACAGCTTTTGTGACAGTTCCAAAACAGGCAAATCTCGAGTACCAGTGCGTAAAAAGAGAGCAAGTAATTCTGCATCGCTGAGTGCTTCAACGCCAAATTTTAAAAGCTTCTCACGTGGCATTAAAACTATTGGTTGTGAAGGCATAGTTGCAGATCCTAATAATCGTAAAATATAGATTATTAAAGGAAAAATTAGCAAAGCAAAATGATAATTTAAAAAATTGGGAGCTGTTTCACAGCTTATTAAGCAAAACACGAAACAGGCGGTAAATAAAAAGCGCTATATAGCGCTTTCATATTGATGACAAACCTCGATATAATTCGGGGTTTATTTTTTTATTTAAATCATAAATAAGATTTTTAATTTGGATTTTATTAAATAAATATAAAAAATAGCCTAAAAAAACGTAACAAAAATAGCTTTATCGCTATTTTCTTGATATTTTGAGCCGTTGCGGTCAATAAACACTGCATTTGAACCTGCGCTCTTCCCCTAAATCGTGCATAGCGATGTCCGTGGTGTTGTTTAGCATCAGCAAAGCTGCGCTCTATGGTCTCTTTTCGCCGAGCATAGACTTTTTTACCCCACTGACTTAAACGAATCTCGTTGGCTTTCTCTTTATCTGCTTCCCAGATATGGCGTGTGATGACTTTCTGTGTATTTTTACTCTGTGTACATTGTGACAATAACGGACAGACTTTGTAGGTTGCTACATCACAATGATAATGACGATAACCCAATACCGGATATATCTGCTCTGCTAGCAGTAAATGGCAAATGGGAGCCGTAAAATAATCCTTTAGGCTTGCCTTCTTGATGCATAAAGCACTGTCCGGATCTGTTGTACTGGCTTTGACATCCTTGTATTTCTCTACCGTCGATGGCTTTAAGGCTTTTTTCCGTCTAATTCTCTTTCTGCGTTGATGGTTTGATTAAGCGCATCAATATATTGACTGGACTCAACAATACGCTGCTCATTACGTGCCTTGCCTTTATGGGTATTTGCTTTCAGGTGAGTACTGTCCGTATATAAAACCCGACCACTTATCAGCCCTTTGGCAATGGTCTGTTCAACAATATTATCAAAAATCTGTTGATAGATTTCACTGTCATTAAACCGACGTGACGATTTTGGCTGAGTGTTGAGGCGTCAATCACTTTTTCGGTTGATCCCATTCCCAGAAACCAGCGGTAAGCTAAATTGACCTGAATTTTCTGAACCAGACGACGTTCACTGGGGATACCGAAAGATACCCCAATAGCATGATTTTAAACAGTCTGACCGGATCTTCTGCCGGACGACCGTTATTAGGGCACTAAAGAGGTGCTACCGCTTCTCGAATAAATTTAAAATCAATGACTTTAGCTATTTTACGAACAAGATGATTTTGAGGGACAAGCGCATCTAGCGAGATTTGCTCTATTTTTTCTGGTGTCGCTGGAGTTGTTTTTTTAACATAGAAGAATTCCTCTTATAATGGACTCCTCTCTATTAGATCAAAGAACTCGCCAAAAAGCGAGTTCTTTGTCATCAATCTTAAGCGCTATATAGAGCTTTTAAAATTTAATTTGAATTAATCAAGGATTAGTGACAACCGCAGCTACCATGACCACCGCCACAGCAACCTGTGTTTTCATCATCTTCGTCTTCATGAGAATGACCACCGCAGCCACAACCGCCATGTCCGTGATCATGCTCACCGTGAATATGCCCGTGAGCAATTTCATCTTCAGTGGCTTCACGAATAGCTAATACTTTAACGTTAAATTGTAAATCTTGTCCAGCTAACATATGGTTTCCATCAATAGTGATGGTATCGCCATCGATAGCGGTGATTTCAACGGGTAAAGGACCATGCTCGGTATCAGCAAAAAATCGCATACCTACTTCAAGTTCATCTACGCCAACAAAAACATCACGGGCAACATTTTGTACAAGTGTATCATTAAAATCCCCGTAAGCATTAATTAGCTCAACGTCAAATTTGTCGCCAATTTGGTGACCATCTAATGCGTTCTCAAGATCTTGTAGTAAGTTACCTGCACCATGTAAATATTCTAATGGTGCTGTCGTAGTTGCTTCATCAACTAAAACACCATCTTTAGTGCGAACCTGGTATGCTAAACTGACTACTGTATTTTTTGCTATTTTCATTTTTTCTCCAACAAACTGTTATCGGCAAATTTTCATAGATTTTAACGGAAAAAATCTAATCTGTATGCTATTTTCTTATTTCTTTAAAAATTTTAAAGCAAATCGGCTGGTTAGATTTATAAACTTAGTTTGAGGCTGTTGCAAATGAGACCATACTAAATAGAATAAGTCCTTTCAAACTGTAAAAGGATTCAGCTTATGGCATTTACTCTTATATTTGTATCGTGATTTACTCAGTCTATTAAATTGTACTTATTGCGATTTTAGAGGAATCAAAACGTTAATAATTAAGTCAGAAAGGAATTATTTATTATTAATAAATTTAAGTGTAGAAAAACGCCGAGTTGTTTATACTTCATGCTAAAAATAACCTTCTGAAAGTTCATAAGGCGTTTTTCCCAAAATGGCTTTATGACGCTTAACCGTAAAAATTAATAAATTGCTTAAGCTTTTGTTGTTTATCTTTTGAATCGCTAAATATTTGCTGATTATGACACATTTCAATTCAAAGTGCGTACATGCTTTCAACTTTCCTATTTGTCTTCGGACAGGCTGGTTATGTAAATTTTTGATTAATACGATGGTTATTACATGTTTTGACAAATTGGTGTTCGCTTCAGCTTTGATATTCACGTCCGTTATCGGAATAAATACATTTAATAGTATAAAGGGCATAGAGCTAACACATCACAGTCAAAATTGTGATGAACTAAATTGAGATTTACCTGGGGTAAATGTCTGCAGCTCATGTGAAAAATTATCAATGCCGACAAATAAATATTCTCCTGGCTGTTGTTTGTTTCATTTTTAAGTAAAGGTAAACGTTTGGTATAGACATGCAATATTTCATCCGGATAGGTTTTGTTATCGCGTTTAGCTTATCGTATTAATTTATCTTCAGGCCTTTTAAGATTTAACCAGACGTTTAATACCATAACTGATGGTTTTATAACGTCCATTCTTACTGGTTAAAGGAACAACAAGCTTAAATTGGGCTTTTTTTACACGTTATAAATGGTTGGGACGTTTAGTCAAATCGGTAACGGTCATTTTTCTTTATGATATAGGCCGCCATATCTCTGGTTTGTGATAGGGCGTTAATTATGTATATTTATTACAATAATTTTTACAATTTAAGGAAATTCTTGTGTTTTGGTATAAACAAACCACGTAGTTTTTGACGAATTTACGGTTTTTACAAAAAACAATTTATTTTATTATATATTGCTTTATCATATTGCTTTTTATGTGAGGATTTTTTATTTTAAATGATGGTTAACTATTTATATCTAATAAAAAAATTAGGAAATATCTACAAGGGGAGGTAAAAACATGATAAAATGTAGCCTTAATTGGGCATCGGACCGAACAATTTGTTAATTGTTTTATATTAATATTTTTGCAAAACGCTTTATGTTTAGCGTTACCTTTTGAATTTAAATCCTTTCACTGTAAATCACACTTTGCTGCCAAAATAACGGTATTGGCCGCTAGCTTAAAACGGAAACTAACTAAACTAACATTATTCTTATTATTGCAATTGGCAATGGTGAATTCAGTCCATGCGATACTCACCGCAATTTCAAGCCACTTTATTGTTGGTAATGCGCCTGAGGTTGTCGCCTTAACCAGTGCAGATAAACAAGGTTTTACGGTGTATGGTATTTTTTATAGCGAAGCCAGCAACAATATAAAATCAGATGAAATTAAAGAATTGATGGTAACTTAACACTAAATGATTTTAAAGTAGCAAGTTATACATCAATAAACTTAGATAGAGTTAAAAACTATCGTGATATAGATGGTGATAATGCCGCTTCACAGCAACCATTTCAAGTCGGATTGACTAATTATTGGTGGTACGACAATAATGGCAAGCGGATAGCTGACGATGATATGAAAAAAGCGATAGGTTGTGGTAGTGGCTTATCAATACCGCTAAAATTGATAGTTCAGACAGAAGTCAAAGCGTATTCGACGTATGGTATTCCGAATGAAAGCAAACAGGTCACCTTAGCCAAAAGTTATCAAATTTCGCCAAAACCAGAATTATGTTATGCCAAACCTGACGCAATTAAAAAATTATCCATATAAACAATGGTTAAGCTTTGATCATGCTAATAAATATGGGCTTTAAAGTGAATCCGATTGAATCAGGCAGCAGAAAGTTTCCCATCACAGCATTTCCTGGCGCTAGATTTCAGTTGATTATGTCTGGTTCACAAACAGATTATCGTTATAGACTAGTCAGTAATCCAGGAGGAGGTGTTTCAATTGATCAAAATGGTATGGTAAAACTTAATAGTAAACCGTCAGGGAATGTCACAGCTAGGGCAATATTGATTCGCGATGAGCGAGTTAAATTTGATTATACCTTTAATCCAACAACGGTCTGGGCAAACCCTGTTAAAGATTTCTTTAATACTAGACGAATAGCTTTGCAGCAATGTGATATCAATAACCTATTGTCTTATAAAGTGTTAACTAATGCTCCCATTACTCATGGTTTAAATCACGGCATGGTTATAAATAATGGTTTTACTCGATCAATTGGAGAGAGACTTTTTCCAGAATGGGGATATACACTTCGTCAGTCTTATCCTGATTTAAACTGGGCTGATAGAGATAATGACCGCTATTGGACAAAAAACTATTATGATCAAAGTGATTATGGTAATGTGATTGATGTAAATGCGGGATATGGTCATGTTGGTGTTGATTGCGATTTGGGTGGCTGTTCATATTTTTTAGTTTGCCAATAATTGCAAGATATTTTTAACTAATAAAATTCATTGATTATGTTTATTATTAAACCTGGATATGAATATTTATGAAACATTAAATTTACAATAACATCATGGAGCTCTGCGTTGTTATTCCTTGATGGATTATTTTACGTGCTTATAACGAATCAACCTATATTTTAACGTAAATATTAGGGGGTAAATTAAAACTAAAATTTTACTGTGTTAAAGGGCTAAAAATAAATGGATTGTAATGTATGTATTTCCCTATGATAAGGTAAGTAAGCAACAGCAAGAAGTGGTGAAAATTGATTTTAACTATCTGCTTGCTGGTCGTTTTAGCATATTAGGTTATGTAAACACTTTCTAATACGAACAGGTAAGATAGACCGACTACTTTTAATTATTGATTAATAATATCCTCCTGCAATGTTGTAGGAGGATATTTTGAGTTTTAAATTATTTAAGTTCTAACTCATTCATCGCAGCGATGCTAAATCCACCGTCAACGTGAATGACTTCACCAGTAATACCTGATGCTAAATCAGAGCATAAAAATGCAGCTGAATTACCCACATCTTCAGTGGTAACAGTGCGACGGATTGGTGTTACTGATTCGCAGTGAGATAACATTTTTTTGAAATCTTTAATACCCGATGCAGCCAGTGTACGAATAGGGCCTGCTGAAATTGCATTAACACGGACACCTTCAGGCCCCATAGCATTTGCCATATAACGCACATTTGCTTCTAGTGAGGCTTTAGCAAGTCCCATTACATTATAGTTAGGGATTGCACGTTCCGCACCAAGATAAGAAAGTGTTACTAACGCTGAATTTGGGTTTAGCATTGAACGGCATGCCTTAGCCATAGCCACAAAGCTATAAGAGCTAATATCATGAGCAATAGCAAAACCTTCACGCGTGACAGCGTTAACATAATCGCCATCTAATTGATCACCTGGTGCAAAAGCAATGGCATGAACAAATCCATCAAACTTATCCCATGTTTTTGCAAGTTCTACAAATAGTTCAGTAATACTTTCATCATGAGCCACGTCGCAAGGTAGAGTGATTTTAGAACCAAAATCAGTGGCGAACTCTTCAACGCGTGTTTTTAATTTATCATTTTGGTAAGTAAAAGCGAGTTCAGCACCCTCACGGTGCATCGCTTGTGCAATACCATAAGCAATAGAACGATTACTTGCAACACCGGTAACCAGTATGCGTTTACCTGCTAAAAATCCCATAAATTATTCCTCTATTATTTTACTATATAGTCTAGGATGACGATGATTATATGTTTATAAGGTTAACTTCGCCACTATAAATTTATTTTTCATGGCTTCGTTTTTGTTTTAGCCTTATAGATAAAATATTGTTTATATCATCAATAATTGACTATAATAGTCAACTATTGATTTACTAAAACAGTGATAAGAAATTGAAAAATTTAATTTGCTACAAAACATTACCCATTTGGAATGTCGATACATTACCCGGATTGTTTCGTCAAAAGCATAATACTCAAGTTGGTACATGGGCTAAGTTAGAAATTTTAAAAGGAAGTATTGGTTTTGAAATGTTAACTGAACAAGGCGAAGTGATCACTAAGCATTGTTTTGATACTCAGCAGCAACCACCATTTATATTGCCACAGCAATGGCATCGTATAGCCGAAATATCAGATGACTTACAGTGCCAGTTAGCTTTTTATTGTTTGCCTGAGGATTATACTCAAAAAAAATACCAAATGACCAAAACCCACTCCGAGGTACTTAGTGCAACAAAGATTATCCAAACAGGACAGGCATTGGATTTAGGTTGTGGTTCAGGTCGTAATTCACTCTACTTGCAGTTACAAGGCTTTGATGTTACCGCCGTTGATAAGTCAGAACTCAGTATTGGAAACTTACAAAAAATCATCAATGATGATAACCTTAAGCACATTAATGCAATGGTTTATAATATCAATCAAGCAAATTTACAGGGCGAATATGATTTTATTCTTTCGACCGTTGTCATGATGTTTTTACAACCAGAAAGAATTCCAGCTATTATTGATAACATGCAAAAAATGACCAAATCAGGGGGATATAATTTAATTGTCAGCGCCATGTCTACGTCTGATTATCCTTGCTCTATTGGGTTTTCATTTACTTTTAAAGAAAACGAGTTGTACCAATATTACCAAAATTGGGAAATACTAAAATATAACGAAGATATTGGACAATTGCATAAAACAGATATACATGGAAACCGAATTAAATTAAGGTTTGCAACCTTATTGGCTAAAAAACGATAGTAATTACAGGATATATCATCCTGTAATTTTATATATTTGGATTAAAGTGTATTTAGTTTTTCGCCAACCGTAAACCAAGCCTTGCGTGAGTTTAACAAATCTTGGGAAGACATCGGTTTTTTCCCAGCAGGTTGTAAAAGTGTCATATTCAATGCGCCGTTGCTAGTTGCAATACAAATGCCATTTTTATTGGCTTGCAAAATTGTGCCAGCAGGCTGTTTTGAATCCATTTTTACCACATGGGCTTGCCATACTTTTACTGGTTCACCGTTAACCTCAAAATAACTCACTGGCCATGGGTTAAAAGCCCGAACGCAACGCTCAAGTTGCACGGCAGGCAAATTCCAATCAAGTTTAGCTTCTTGCTTTGACAGTTTTTCGGCATAGGTTACTTTCGTCTCATCTTGCTTTTCAGGTTGGATTTTTTCTTCAGTGATTAACTCTAATGTATCAAGCAGGCCTTGGGGACCGAGTTTTGCGAGTTTCTCATACAGCGATGCGCTAGTATCGGATTGCTCAATAGGACAGGTAAGCTTATAAAGCATATCACCCGTATCAAGGCCTGCATCCATCTGCATAATGGTAATTCCTGTTTCTTCATCGCCTGCCCAGCAAGCACGCTGAATAGGTGCTGCGCCACGCCAGCGTGGTAGTAATGAACCATGCACATTTAAGCAACCTAATCTAGGTATATCAAGTACAGCTTGTGGCAAAATAAGTCCATAAGCAACAACAACCATAATGTCAGCATTTAATTCAGCAATGATTTTTTGATTTTCTTTGGATTTAAGCGTTGCTGGTTGATAAACAGGAATATTATACTCAACAGCTAATTGTTTAACAGGGCTTGCTGTTAACTTATTACCTCGACCAGCAGGGCGATCTGGTTGCGTAAAAACAGCAATTACATTATGGTGTGAGTTAATCAGAGCTTTTAAATGAGTTGCAGCAAAATCGGGTGTACCAGCAAAAATAATATTTAAAGGTTTAGTTGCATGTGGCATAAGCGTTATGTCCATAATCAAAAAATTATATGAATTATACCCGAAATTTTAGTGAGAATCTTTAATCAAAAAAACTCATAGATATGATAATTATCTTTAGTGGTATTAAATTTGATAATAATATTTATTAAATTAGGTTATGTTGTGTAATTATCCCTCTAATATAATACGATTAAACGGTATAAACGATTTCAGAAAAAACGCTTTATGGCTTTATAGCGAATTATTTTAATCGATGAGATCCTTATCTTGCATCATGTTAGGCATAGTTATATTATGGCTATAATGCAATATTATTTAAGGAATAAATTATGTTAAAATCAATTGATCCAACAACAACTCAATCTTGGAAATCCCTTCAAGCTAGTTACGAAAAAAACCACAATAAAACCATTGCACAAATTTTGAAAGAAGAACCGAAACGTGTTGAAAAGCTTACTATTTCTTTTGAAGAAGAGTTTTTGGTTGATTTATCTAAAAATAGAGTGACACAAGAGACGCTAGAATTGCTTTATAAGTTAGCTGATGAATGCGATCTAATTGGTGCAACTAAAGCCATGTATAGCGGTGAAAAGATTAATCGTACAGAAAATCGGGCTGTATTACATGTTGCATTACGTAATGTATCAAATACACCAATTTATGTTGATGGTAAGAATGTGATGGATGATGTTAACGCTGTCTTAGCTAAGATGGAGTCATTCAGTAAAAAAATCATTAATGGTGAATGGAAAGGATACACTGGTAAAGCCATTACTGATGTGGTCAATATTGGTATTGGTGGATCAGATCTAGGACCAGTAATGATTACCGAAGCACTACGACCTTACAAAAACCACTTGAACATGCATTTCGTATCAAATGTGGATGGCACACATATCATTGAAGCTTTAAAAGGCTTAAATCCTGAAACCACTTTATTTTTGGTTGCATCCAAAACATTTACCACTCAAGAAACTATGACGAATGCACAAACAGCACGGGCATGGTTACTTGATGCTGCTAAAGATGATAAAGCAGTTGCTTTGCACTTTGTTGCACTTTCAACTAATGCTAAAGAAGTTGAAAAATTTGGTATTGATACCGCTAATATGTTTGAATTTTGGGACTGGGTTGGTGGGCGTTATTCATCATGGTCGGCTATTGGCTTATCAATTGTATTATCAATTGGGTTCGATAATTTTAAACAATTTTTAGCTGGTGGTCATGCGATGGATAAACATTTCCAAAGCGCACCAATTGATAAAAATATCCCAACGTTACTGGCATTAATTGGTATTTGGTACAACAATTTTTGTGGTGCCGAAACTGAAGCCATTTTACCATATGATCAGTACATGCACCGTTTTGCAGCTTATTTCCAACAAGGAAATATGGAGTCAAATGGTAAAAGTGTCGATCGCAACGGTAATAAAACACCTTACACAACAGGCCCAATTATTTGGGGCGAACCAGGAACCAATGGTCAACATGCATTTTATCAATTAATTCACCAAGGGACTAAACTTATTCCTTGTGACTTTATTGCACCGGCCATTAGCCATAATCCTGTTAGTGACCATCACGCAAAACTATTGTCAAACTTTTTTGCTCAAACTGAAGCTTTAGCTTTTGGTAAAACAAAAGAGCAGGTCGAGCAAGAATTTATTGCTGCTGGCAAAAAACTTGAAGAAGTGAAGTCTGTGGTACCATTTAAGGTATTTGACGGCAATAAGCCAACTAATTCAATATTAGTGAAAAAAATTACACCTTATGCCCTTGGTGCCTTAGTTGCGATGTATGAGCATAAAATTTTTACTCAAGGAGTTATTCTTAATATATTTAGTTTTGATCAATGGGGTGTTGAACTTGGTAAACAATTAGCTGGACGTATTTTACCTGAATTAGCCGATGATAAACCAGTAAAATCCCATGATGATTCAACAAATAACTTAATCAACCAATACAAAAAATGGCGTTAAGTAGTATTAAAAAAGATAAGTTATAGCATAAAAAAACCTTCAACTAAAACTGAAGGTTTTTTATAATAATGAAAAAAATTATTTTTTCACACGCATTATTGGAGTTTTACCTGCTTCGACAGAGCCCAATAATTTATTTAATTCTATTATGGTTTCCATATTAGAAATAACCACCGGAGTTAATACGGATTTGGCTTTGCTTTCAAGCAGAGGTAAATCAATTTCAATAATGGTATCGCCTACTTTTACCTGCTGACCTTCTTCTGCAACTCGTTTAAAACCTTCACCTTTTAGTTCTACTGTATCAATACCAAAGTGAACAAAAAGCTCAATGCCCTCATCCGATTCTATAGCAAAAGCGTGATTGGTTTCGAAAATTTTGCCTATTTTTCCACTTAATGGAGCGACAATTTTATTACCAGAAGGTTTAATTGCTACTCCGTCACCAACGATTTTTTCAGCAAAAACCACATCTGGTACATCTTCGATTTTGACAATTTCGCCACTTAAGGGAGCAATAATCTCAATGCTGTTTTTATTATCATCGGATACGAATTGCTTAATTTTATCGAATAGACCCATTATTGTCTCCTAACAAATTTGCTTTTCAGCAGTGTAATTTTCAATTAACTCAATGATTTCTTTAGAAGTTGCTTTTTCTAATACAGCATCAGCAAATTTTTTCGCTTCTTCATAGTTAGTATTGCGAATTAATTTTTTGATTTTAGGAATTGATACTGCACTCATACTAAATTCATCAAGTCCCATACCAAGCAATAAGATTGTGGCTCTTTCATCACCAGCAAGCTCTCCACACATACCTGTCCATTTACCTTCTTTATGAGAAGCATCAATAACATTTTTAATCAGCGTTAACACTGAAGGCGAAAACGGATTATAAAGGTGAGAAATTAATTCGTTACCACGGTCAACGGCAAGCGTATATTGTGTTAAGTCATTGGTACCGATACTAAAAAAGTCTACTTCCTTGGCTAAGTGATGTGCAATCACAGCGGCTGCTGGAGTTTCAATCATTACACCGATTTCAATATTTTTATCAAATGCTTTGCCTTCAGCAGTCAATTGTTCTTTAAGAGTATTGATTTCGGATTTTAATGTTCGGATTTCTTCAACAGAAATAATCATTGGGAACATAATGCGTAATTTACCAAATGCTGATGCACGCAAAATTGCGCGTAATTGTGCATGAAGTACTTCTTTACGATCTAAACAGATTCGAATTGCTCGCCAACCTAAGAATGGATTTTCTTCTTTTGGTAAATGCATATAAGGTACATCCTTATCACCACCAATATCCATGGTACGGACAATTACGGATAAACCATTGGTTGATTCAGCTACTTCTTTATATGCTTTAAACTGTTCTTCTTCATCAGGATAAGCTTCGCGATCCATAAATAAGAATTCAGTACGGTATAGACCAACACCTTCATAACCGTTACGTTCAGCACCTGCAATATCGCGTACTGTACCGATGTTACCACAAATCTCTACTTGATGACCATCAAGGGTTACAGCAGGTAGATCTTTCAATTTAGCTAGCTCTTCTTTATCACTAATATATTTAGCTTGAACTTGTTTTAATTTTTCTTGCGTTGTGTGATCTGGATTGATATAAATAGCATTATTTATAGCATCTAAAATAACAAAATCGCCTTGTTTGATTGCTTGAGTTGCATTAGATGTTCCGACGATAGCTGGGATCTCTAAAGAACGAGCCATAATTGAAGTATGCGAGGTGCGTCCACCAGCGTCAGTAATAAAACCTAGCACCATATCCAAGTTTAGCTGAGCTGTTTCAGAAGGTGTTAAATCGGTTGCAACTAAAATACATGGTTGGCTAATAGCACTCAAGTCAACAATTTCAATACCTAAAATATTTTTGAGTAATCGTTTACCAATATCACGAATATCTGCGGCACGTTCTTTTAGATATTCATCATCTAGATTTTCTAATTCTTTAGCTTGAGTTTCAAATACAGATTGAACAGCGGCATCAGCGGTTGAATGTTTACTTTGAATGCGAGAAATAACCTCTTGCTCAAGATCCTCATCTTCAAGAAGCATAATATGCCCTTCAAAAATGGCCGCTTTATCTTCGCCTAATGTAGATTTTGCTCGTTCCATAATTGTATGTAACTGTTTACTTGATTTTTGGCGAGCTTCCTTGAAGCGCTCAATTTCGGCCTCAATCTTGTTATCGAGAATTTGCCTATTACTAATAACAATAGGCTCTTCTTTTAATAATAGCGCTTTAGCAAAAGCGATACCGGGGGAAACAAGTGTACCTGATACCATAACATTTAATCCTTATTCTATTTTAAAACCGTTCATAGCTAATCGGGAGTTATTATTCCAACTCAGGAATTAATTTTACTAAATGAGCAACAGCTTCTTTTTCGTCTTCACCTTCGGCAGAAATGGTAATAGTTGTGCCTTGTGATAAACATAATGTTTGTAACTTAAACAGACTTTTAGCACTCGCACTTTTACCATTAGATGTGACAGTAATTTCTGCATTAAAGTTTTTTGCTTCTTTAACAAATTGTGCAGCAGGGCGGGTATGAAGACCGTTAGATGCAGTAATAGTTACATCTTGTTTATACATATTATTTTACTCCCAAAATATTTTGTTTCACCGACCAATATAAATAAAAACTGCCTGAAAGGCTAGTAAGATTTCATCGATCTTTTATATTAAGTCAGTCGTATTAGCCATCACATTAAGATAGCCGCACTTTATCAGTATCGGTAGATACGAGTGACTTTATCACTACATTTTTTAAATTCTACCTGCCCATGGATTCCATGTTTAATATTCTCAAAAACGATTTCTTCACTACCATCGAGTTGTGATGCACGGATCTCTTCTCTACAGAAAGCCTCGAATCGCTGTAATTCTTGCTCACTATTACCCAATTTATAAGATTTAGGTAAATCTTGACTGGTTACATAGGTATGTATTTTATCTTGCACATCAAGGACAATTACGCCTTTATTCGATAAAAATGAACTACAGGAGGTTAATGATAATGTTAGTCCTGCAAAAAATAACAATTGCAGAGAAAATTTCATGATAAATCCTATAATGTTCAAAATAATTCCTTTATAAGGCAAAGCAATCTGTTTTATGATCTATAATTATATGCAAATTATATACTATTAATTGAAGAAAGTGCAGAGTGCATTTTTCTTGATGTAACAATATTAGGGGAAGTTTATGTCAAATACTATTAATTACGACGAATTTAATCGTCAATTAATTCAAAACAAAATAGGCATTACCGTAGCTGAGTTACATGGTTTTCTTTCTGGCATATTAGCTGGTGGTAACTATGACGAGAGCTGGCGTTCATTAGTTGAGGATATGTTAAATAATGGTCAAAAAATGCCAACGGCATTAGATGAGAAAATTAGTCAACTTTATGCGCTTATCAAACAGCAATTTTTTGAGGAAGATTTCAGCTTTCAGTTATTACTTAGCGACAAAAATTTATATACACAACTGGATGATCTAGTTGGTTGGGTAAATCATTTCTTACTTGGTATTGGGCTTGTGCAAACTAAAATTAACCATGTCAAGGGTGATGTTGGTGAAGCTATTTATGACCTACGTCAAATTGTTAAATTAGGCTATGATGAAAATGAAGATCAACAAGAGCTTGGTTTTGCTTTTGAAGAGATAAAAGAGTATGTTCGCATAACTTCTATGCTATGTTTTGATGAATTTAACGAATTCAATGAGGCAGATACACCCCCAACAATCCATTAATATTAATAACACTACATCTTCAGGGGCATCACGATGATAAATACTGATATCGAAACAGAACTTTTTGCACGTCGAGAAAAATTACTAGCTCAAATGATACCAAATAGTGTCGCACTTTTTTTTGCTGCTCCAGAAATGACGCGGAGTAACGATACCCATTACCCATATCGACAAAATAGCGACTTTTGGTATTTTACACTTTTTTCTGAACCAGAAGCGGTATTGGCAGTAGTTAAACAAAAAGATAATACAACTAAATACATATTATTTAATCGCCCAAAAGATACGCTAGCCGAGACCTGGACTGGTTACCGTTTAGGTCAAGATGCCGCATTAAAGACGGTTTTTGTTGATGAAGCTTATACATTTGATGAGATTGAAAAAGTATTACCTGATTTATTAAATGGCAAAACGGCGGTTTATCATGCTGATCAGCAGTATCAATATGCCGATAGAATCGTAGATCGCACAATGAATACTCTGCGACAAGGGAGTAGATTAAATCTTTATGCACCAAACAGCACGATCGATTGGCGACCGATAGTTCATCAAATGCGCATGTTTAAATCAGATTTTGAAATCAAAATATTGCGCAAGGCTTGCAAAATCAGCGCTCAATCTCACATTCGAGCAATGCAAAAATGTAAACCAAATATGTATGAATATCAACTAGAAGCTGAAATCTTGCATGAATTTGCGTGGCATGGTGCACGAGCACCATCTTATAACACCATTGTTGGTAGTGGTAATAATGGATGTATACTACATTATGAAAATAATAGTCAGCAGTTAAAAGATGGCGATTTAGTTTTAATTGATGCGGGTTGTGAATATCAGTACTATGCAGGCGATATAACTCGCACTTTTCCTATCAATGGCAAATTTAGCCAAGCTCAACTTGAAATTTATAACATCGTTTTAACATCACAATATCAAGCCATTAAATTGTTTAAACCGGGCACTTCAATTATGGAAGTCAATAATCAAGTTGTAAGAACGATGGTAGAAGGTTTAGTAAAACTCGGAATTATGCAAGGTGATGTTGATAGCTTAATTGCCAATAAGGCTTATACACAATATTACATGCACGGTTTAGGCCATTGGTTAGGTATTGATGTGCATGATGTTGGTAGTGGACGAGATCGAATTTTAGAGCCGGGAATGGTATTGACCGTTGAACCAGGTCTTTATATTAATCAAGAATCAGATGTGCCAACACAATATAAAGGTATCGGTATTCGGATCGAAGATAACATTTTAATTACTGACACAGGAAATGAAGTTTTGACAGGTGATGTTCCAAAAGACCCAGCCAAAATTGAAAAATTAATGGAAAATAAATTCACTTATTAATTGTGTCGTTACCGTAATTTTTAAAATAAAAATTACGGTTTTTTATTTTCATCTACCTAATTATTAATCCAACTTAATTGATTTATCACGATTAAAAATAATTCTAATTTTTAGGTCTTTTGCCGGAACTGGCTTGTACTTCCAAGTTTTCATGGCATTTATTACCGAACGATTAAATATATTATTAGGATTTGCTTCAACAATGCGAATATTTTCAACTCGACCATCGCTGTTAACATCAAACATTGCTACCACATAGCCTTCTAAGCGCATATCAAGCGCTCGGCGTGGATACTCAGGTTGATTCCGTCTAATTGGAGAAGGATTACCTGAATATTGGCGATTATCTGAAAGTTTGGGTGCAACAGAAGTATTTGCAAAATTTTCACTAACCACATCTTGCCTAACTTGTTTGTGTGAAGCTTTTTGGACTGGTCGGCGTTTTTTTTTCGGTTTTTTCTCTTTTTTTACTACAACTTCCTTTTGGGATTCAACCATCGATTTATCAGGTATTTCTTCTAAAATAGATTCTGGATTTTCTTCTTTAACCACTTCAGGTTCAACAACGGGAGCAATTGGAGTTTCTTCAATTTGTTTGTTATCGATCAGCTCGCTATTTTCAGCACCTTGAATTTCTGGAGTATTTTCAACTAAAGATTGTTCAGGTGCGGCCAATTGTGATAGATCGACCATAATCGCTTTAATAGCATTATCACCTTCATCAACAGCAATATTTTTAGCAAACAAGGCAGAACTAAAGAGTAGTGCAAATAAGATAAGATGCGACAATACAGAAACTGATGTACATACATAGGTGTTTTTAGGTTTTTTTTTAATTGGACTCAAAGGGGTCTTAGTATCATCGACATCTATATCAAAGTTAATTTTCATAATAATAAGCATATTTAACTTAATGACCGTTATTCTAAATGAAAATGCTTATCATTTGTAGTATTATTTTAAAATAAGATAGATGACACCTTGTTGCATAAAGATATTTATCAGATAATAGAAAATAAATATCTATTATTTGTAGTGGTTAGGCTGATGAATACTCCATCAATGAATCAAATACTCGATCTTGTTAAAAATGATTTAGTCAAAGTAAATGAGGCAATACAGACAGAACTAACTTCTGATGTAGCTTTAATTAATCAATTAGGCAATTACATCATTAGTAGTGGTGGTAAACGTATACGTCCTGTTATCGCATTATTAATAGCCAAAGCACTAAACTATCAAGGTGATAAACATATTATCACTGCTGCTTTTATTGAATTTATTCATACCGCCACCTTATTGCATGATGATGTTGTTGACGAATCCGATTTACGCCGAGGCAAATCAACCGCCAATGCACTTTTTGGTAATGCCGCTAGCGTATTAGTTGGCGATTATATTTATACACGCTCTTTTCAAATGATGGTACGTACAGAATCGTTCAAAGTATTGACGATCATGTCGGCTGCAACCAATGTAATAGCTGAAGGGGAAGTACAACAGTTGATTAATTGTAACGATCCAGATATCACAAAAGAACAATATTTAGATGTAATTTATCGAAAAACGGCACGTCTATTTGAAGCAACATCGCATTCTGCTGCTGTCCTAGCTGGAGCTAGTGAGGAGCAAGAACTCGCCTTACAAGAATATGGAAAATATCTAGGCACAGCCTTTCAAATCATTGATGATCTACTCGATTATAGCGCTAGCAATCAAAAATTAGGTAAAAATTTAGGGGACGATCTTAACGAAGGTAAGCCCACTCTACCGCTTTTACATGCTATGCACCACACAAAAAACGCCCAAGATGCGGCATTAATACGCCAAGCAATAGAGCAAGGTAATGGTCGACAATTATTAGATCGTATTTTAAACATCATGGACGAATGTGGTTCGCTAGATTTTACGTTACAAACCGCCCAAAAAGAAGCACAAAAAGCCTTTGACGTTATCGCAATTTTACCTGATTCGCCTTATAAACAGGCGTTACAAGATCTTGCCTTATTGTCAGTAAAAAGAGAAAGCTAACTAGCCAATAAATCAATTAATCATATGCTTTTTATACTCAAACACATAGTTTCCTGAAACTTTTTTTCATTAGTTTCATATACAATAAATTTAAGGTAATTATTTATGCTTAAAAGGTTTTGGCCTGTTTTGTTAATTTTTATCTCAATGATTTCAGTGCAAGGCAGTGCCTCAATAGCCAAATATTTGTTTCCTGTATTAGGGCCTGAAGGGATGACAGCTTGGCGATTATTTTTTTCGGCAATTATGCTAATTTTAATATTCAAGCCGTGGCGTAAAACACTGACAAAACAAGCACTCAAATACATTTTTTTATATGGTATTTCAATTGGTTGTATGAATTTAGCGTTTTACAACGCAATCGCAAGAATTCCGCTAGGTATTGCAGTTGCCATTGAACTCACGGGGCCAATTATGGTGGCGATGTGCTCCTCGCGTAAAGTACTTGATTTTATTTGGTTAGGTGTTGCTATTATTGGCTTGGCTATGCTTTTACCTATTGAACAAGCTTCAAGCAATTTAGATCCCAAGGGGATTTTATTTGCGCTATTAGCTGGAAGTGGTTGGGCGTGTTATATCTTATTTGGACGCAAAGCCAGCACTATCTATGGCTCAGCCAGTGTAGCGGTTGGATCAGTCATTGCTTCGTGCTTTTTATTTCCTATTGGAATTTGGCAAAGTGGCAGTACCATGTTTTCGTTGGAATTGCTCCCAATGGTTTTTCTGGTCTCATTATTAGCATCAGCAATCCCTTATGGATTAGACATGATTGCACTACCAAAATTACCAGCACAAACATTTAGTACATTAATGAGCTTATCGCCTGTTTTTGCTGCGCTTTCTGGATTCATTGTTTTGCATGAACAACTAACCCACTACCAGTGGTTAGCCATTATTTTTATTATTACCTCATCGATAGGTACAGTGCTAACTATGAGTCGTCCAGTAAAAATAAAATCGAGTAAACCAAAAAATTAAAACCACTATCGCACTATTTATAAGTGTGATAGTGGTTGTACGGTAAATTATAGTTAACAGTTACCAAGTACTCAGTTATAACACATTTAGTTGAAAATTTAGCATTAATGACTTAACGAGGAGGTAATCCCATACCACCGCCCATTAATCCTTTCATTTGGCGCATCATCTTCATCATGCCACCACCTTTCATTTTTTTCATCATCTTTTGCATATCTTCAAACTGTTTTAACAGCTTGTTGACATCTTGAACCTGAGTTCCCGAACCGTTGGCAATACGGCGTTTACGAGAACCTTTAATGATTTCAGGATTAGCACGCTCTTTTAATGTCATTGAACCAATGATTGCTTCCATTTTGATGGTAATTTTATCATCCATCTGTGCTTTAATATGATCAGGAAGTTGACCAACACCTGGCAATTTAGCTAATAAAGCCCCCATTCCGCCCATATTACGCATCTGTTTTAACTGATCTTGGAAATCGTTAAAATCAAATTTATCACCTTTTTTTAGCTTCTTGGCAATTTTTTCAGCTTTTTCGCGATCGACGTTGCTTTGTAATTCTTCAATTAAAGATAGCACATCGCCCATACCTAAAATACGTGAAGCAATGCGATCAGGATAAAATGGTTCTAAAGCGTCTGTCTTTTCACCCATCCCTAAGAATTTAATCGGTTTACCCGTAATGTGGCGAATTGATAACGCTGCACCACCACGAGCATCCCCGTCAACTTTTGTTAAAATTACACCAGTAAGCGGTAATGCATCATTAAACGCTTTAGCGGTATTAGCGGCATCTTGCCCTGTCATAGCATCGACCACAAATAGTGTTTCAACTGGATCGATAGCTTGGTGTAGCGCTTTGATTTCATCCATCATATTGCTATCAACATGCAAACGACCTGCAGTATCGACAATTAACACATCAAAAAATTGCAATTTAGCATGCGAAATAGCTTTATTAACGATACTGACTGGTTTTTCAGTAATATCAGATGGAAAAACTTCAACATCAATAGCTTTAGCTAACGTTTCGAGCTGTTTAATCGCAGCTGGGCGATAAACATCGGCAGAAACAACCAACACTTTCTTTTTATGTTTTTCTTTTAAAAATTTAGCTAGCTTAGCAACGCTCGTTGTTTTACCTGCCCCTTGCAAACCCGCCATTAAAATCACAGCGGGTGGTTGAGTTGCTAAATTGAGCGAACTATTAACCTCACCCATAGCAGTTGTTAATTCAGCCTGAACTATTTTGATAAATTCTTGACCTGGGGTTAGGCTCTTATTGACATCTAATCCAACAGCTTTTTCTTTAACTTGATTAATAAATTCACGAACTACGGGTAGTGCAACATCGGCTTCAAGTAGTGCCATACGAACATCGCGCAATGCATCTTTGATATTATCTTCAGATAATCTTCCTCGACCACTAATATTGCGGAATGTCTGTGATAAACGGTCGGTTAAATTCTCGAACATATTAACTCTCGTAATAAATGAAAAATAGCCATTATCATATCAGAAAATTTCAATAAGTCCCACGATCATAATTTTGCGCTGACTTGACACAAAATTGTGTTCCTGTTGAAATGAGGAAAGAGAAAAAGACGATTCTTAATAATTACAAAACAGAATAGATTAAATTAAAAAGGAGAAAATCGAACATGGCAAAAGTAATTAGTACTGATAAAGCGCCAGCAGCTATTGGGCCTTATGTTCAGGCAGTAGATTTAGGTAATATGTTATTTGCCTCAGGACAAATTCCATTAGATCCAACAACGGGTGAAATGCCAACTTGTGTTAAAGAGCAAGCCAAACAAAGTTTAGCTAATGTTAAAGCGATCATCACTGCGGCTGGCTATCAAGTAAGTAATATCGTTAAAACGACTATTTTCTTAGCCGATATCAATGACTTTGCTACGGTAAATGCAGTATACGAAGCTTTTTTCACTGAAAATAATGCATCTTTCCCAGCACGTTCTTGCGTACAAGTAGCTCGAATCCCCAAAGATGCCAAAGTCGAAATCGAAGTTATTGCCGCTAAATAAATTTGCTTATCAGATTAGCACCAATGGGTGCTAATTTTTGTCAAAAAGTTTCAGGTAACTATGTGTTTCAGTATAAAATTAATATAAAAACATGACTTTTTGGGTTATCTTGTTCTTTAATTCCTCTTATTAAAAAACGGCAATTTTCCAACCAAAAATTAACTTAATTATTTGCTATTAAACTATTATTTAATGATTGATCGCCAATAGAGTTGGTGTAATAATCTACAATTATTTATTATTATTATTTGTACCAATTGGATTGTAAAAATGTTTGAAAAAGTAGAGCCGTACGCAGGGGACCCCATCTTATCACTAGTAACTGAATTTATTAATGATAGTCGAGACAACAAAATAAATTTAAGTATTGGTTATTATTATGATGAAAATAGCATAGTGCCTCAATTACAATGCATTAAAACGGCGCGTGATTATAACTATCATCACAACCAAGGTGCTCAACTGTATTTACCCATGAGTGGCTTGCCAACTTATTGTCAAGCGATCCAATCTTTGTTATTTGGTGAAGATCGTTCAGCCTATAAAGATAAACGTATCGCAACGATACAAACCTTAGGCGGATCGGGGGCTCTTAAAATAGGTGCTGATTTTTTATTTCGCTATTTCCCAAATTCACAAGTATGGGTCAGCGATCCGACTTGGGAAAATCACATTGCCATTTTTAATGGTGCAGGTTTTAAAGTAAACCAGTATCCTTACTTTGATGAACAAACATGTGGCGTAAAATTTGAAGCAATGCTTGAAACATTAAATCAATTACCCGCTAAAAGCATAGTTTTACTACACCCTTGTTGCCATAACCCAACTGGCGCCGATCTAACACAAGCACAGTGGGATAAAGTAATAGCTGTTTTACAAGCACGAGATCTTATTCCATTTATGGATATTGCTTATCAAGGCTTTGGCAAAGGTATTGAACAAGACGTTTATGCGATTCGAAAAATGGCAGATGTAGGATTATGTGGATTTGTTAGTAACTCATTTTCGAAAACATTTTCACTTTATGGTGAACGAGTGGGGGGATTATCCGTTTTATGTGATAACAGCCAGATCGCCAACCGCGTGTTAGGGCAGTTACAAGCAACGGTTCGCCAAAATTATTCAACTCCAGCGGCATATGGCGTGCAGTTAGTGAGTTATGTTTTAAATAATCCAGAACTTAAAGCGCAATGGTTAAAAGAAGTCGACTCTATGAGAACTCGCATCGTAACCATGCGATCAACTCTGGTTGAATTATTAAAAAAAGCGGCACCTGATTGTCATTTTGATTATTTAGTAAAACAGCAGGGCATGTTTAGTTATACCGGTTTTAGTAAAGAGCAAGTTACACAATTAAAAGATAATTTTGCTATTTATTTGGTGGGTAGCGGAAGAATGTGTGTAGCGGGTTTAAATCACCATAATATCGAACGTGTGGCAGAAGCATTTGCTGCACTAAAACAATCATGTTAATAAAGGAGTGTATTTTTATGTTCCATAAAATGTTAATGTTAATATTAGGTATAGCAATGACGACTCTAGTTGTTGGATGTAACACCGTAAAAGGTGTTGGTCAAGATGTCGAATCGGGTGGAAAAGCCATTTCACATACAGCCGAAAAAGTGAGTGATAAAATGTAACTAAGGTTATAGATTGTCTACAAATATCTTAATGTTTTAAATATAATTAGTTAAATGTCACGTATTTTATTTACTGTTACATTATTTTTACTTGTAGGGTGCAGCTCGTTAAACTTTCGAACTGCACCTTTAACTATGGAAAATTGTCAATATTCAAACCTGTCAGGTATTGAATTTTTATTAAACCCACTCCCTTCAAATAAACCAAGCTATCAGCATGTTTATATTAGCCAGAGTCGAGAAGGCAAACATTTGCCCAGTAGTTATGCAGGAATAAAAGGCAAATTAACCGATCAAATTCTTATTCGCAATTATCCCAAACAGACATTTTGGCGAACGCCAAATTTATTCGAAATGGCCTCTTTATATGATGATGGATATGATGACCTTTACATCAGTAAAGCACAAAAAGAGGCGCGTGATCGAAAAGCAAAATTTGTAGTAAGACAAGCTGTGTTACAAAATTGCCAAATTGTTTATATCGCTATTGATTCTTTAGCTAAAGACAGAGATAATCCTTTGCTAATTGAATCTAACGATTTATCGATTATTAGACAGGCACAAAAATGAGTGGCTGAATTACTCATATATAAAAGTCAGAATGAGTCAAAAATACATTTGTTAATGGTTGCCATAGTGAAGTTACTTATAGCGACATAATTAGTTAATTTGTTTTAAGGAAATAAAATGACATCAAATTTAGACAATTCAGTAAATGGAAAAGTAACAAAAGCGGTTATCCCTGTTGCAGGTTTGGGTACTCGTATGTTACCAGCAACTAAAGCTATTCCAAAAGAGATGCTCCCTGTTGTTGACAAGCCACTTATTCAATATGTAGTTAAAGAGTGTATTGCCGCAGGCATAACTGAAATTATATTTGTTACGCACTCATCAAAAAACTCAATTGAAAACCATTTCGATACCAGTTTTGAATTAGAAGCCATGTTAGAGGCGCGTGTTAAACGCCAATTATTACAAGAAGTACAAGGCATTTTACCTAAAAATGTCACCATAACTAGCGTCCGCCAAGGTTTGGCAAAAGGGCTTGGTCATGCGGTATTATGTGCTTATCCTTTAGTTGGTGATGAACCATTTGCTGTTGTTTTACCTGATGTGATTATCGATGAATACGAAAGTGACCTTACCAGCGATAATTTAGCTGCAATGATCAAAAATTACCATGAAACCAAACATAGCCAAATCATGGTAGAGCCCGTGCCAAAAGAATTAGTTTCTTCTTACGGTATTGTTGATTGTCGTGGTCAAGAGCTATCTGCGGGTAATGTTGCACAAATGTACAGCGTAGTTGAAAAACCATCAGTTGAAGAAGCACCATCAAACCAATCCGTTGTTGGACGTTATGTTCTATCTGAAAAAATCTGGCCTTTACTAGCCAAAACGCCATTAGGTGCAGGCGGTGAAATTCAATTGACCGACGCAATTGCTATGTTACTTGAAGAAGATTGTGTTGATGCCTATTGCATAAAAGGTCGTAGCCATGACTGCGGTAATAAACTTGGCTATGTACAAACATTTGTACAATACGCAATGCGACATAAAAGCTTAGGTAGCGATGTTAAAGCTTGGTTAAAAACGCTTTAATTTTTGATTTAGGTTAGCTAGGTTTCGAATGTTTTGACCTTTTGTGGAAATAATTAACATCAGTGACAACATCCGAAACCATTACACTACCCCCTCTAAGCCTGTAATAACCGCCAGGTTTATTCAAAAATAAAAACTTAAATAAAATCAATGGTCTACCTGAGCGATTTTTAGAGCAAAAAACACACTTATAGCACCACAATGCTAATATGCTTGCCTTATCACAGCATCAAAATATACCGATAACGAAATAAAGCTAGCACACCAAACTGGGCTGTTGGGTGTGTTTGTGTTTTAGATGTTATCAGCAATATTAATTATTCCGCAAAAGCCAAAAACTTATAAAACTAACACCCTATTTTAATTAAAAAATTCACCTATCTCTAAAGCTGAACCGTTTTCATATTTACATTTCTTTACAAAAAAGTCCGCCAAAAAAACTAGTCAATCACCCCTTAAACGGCTATACTTTCATCGCTTCAGAAAAATGAGCTTATCAAACAAGCAAATAATTATAAAAAATTCAAATAAAACAAAATATTACTTGACAGGTGAAACGAAATGCAGTACCATTTTAGGCACAAGGCACAAGGCACAAGCACTGGCAAACCTATGTCTTAAATTTATCAAATAATCCTATTCGACAAGTTTTTACTCGAAACTTATTTATATTTTCGAAATTATCTCTCGAATTATTTTCGAAATTATCCACAAAACTATTTTCAAAAATCCCATTGGCATTAACGCCGTTGTTGTTATTGCCGTACTCTTTAGAATCGCAGGCATTATCGGCTACCACATCAAATGCCATTCAAGGCACAGCACCTTATTTAACTATTGATGGCGGTGTTACTAAAGTGACTGAAATAAGGGAATTATTAGGTATTAAGTTATCAGACGGTCGAACATTCACACCGCAAAATAATCCTTCATCATCGACAGCGCTAATCAAGTTACCTAATGTAGGGGATACTTTTGCTGATATTGAAATGATAGTCCCGCCATCAAGCGACTCAATAAATATAAATGACTTAGTAACACAAGGTAAATGGGGCGATGATGATGGGGATGGACAGGGAGCAGGTGAAGTTACTGCATCAGGAAGTATATCGTTAGTAATAAAGGATAAAGATGGCAATACCGTTAATCGTAGTGATACATTAAGTCTATGTAAAGCGCCTTATAAGGTAACCTTAAGTAGTACAGGAGGTAGTTTAACTACACAATATGGTTTGCCAGATAGTAGTACTTTTAGTGGAGGAACAGCGGAGTATTATATCACTCCGCCATCACAGCCCGTTATTTGTGCAGTCAGGCCGAATCTAAATGAAGGTACATACGGCCATGCAGCAGGCCCATCTAATATATGGAGTCCTACTAAGGGTTTTTTAGTTCAGTCAACAAC
Source organism: Gilliamella sp. Bif1-4 (assembly GCF_001690535.1). Lineage (NCBI taxonomy): Bacteria > Pseudomonadati > Pseudomonadota > Gammaproteobacteria > Orbales > Orbaceae > Gilliamella > Gilliamella sp. Bif1-4. The sequence continues at coordinate 60,110 of NZ_LZHC01000047.1, forward strand.
CCCATCATCTTACGGTTTAAATTTTCCAACGACTGGTGCAGATGGCTTGTATTTTGATTTGGATATAGTTGGGGTAGATGCAAGCCAATTGAGTTGGACAGTTACTACGCTTGGTGATATAACGGCAACAGTGAGTTGGACAAGGCCGCTAGGGTCATTCACAGACCCATGGGGAGATACGATGCCAGCTGATAAATGGATTACGGATAAATCCAAGAATGTAACACGGGTAACGTTGCATGGTCCAGAGGCAAGAAGCCAGTGGGAGAATCCTAGTCCTAGTCAAATTACCGTGCCGTCTTTGCCGCAGACATTTGAGTTGGTTGGTAGGGATAGAAGTGGTAATGAGGTGAGGTATGGCTTTGTGTTGAGGCAGTGGTTCGTCAATCGGGGTAGTCAACGGAAAATTTATAGTGACCAGTTAGCATGGTGTAATAGTTTGGGTTATCGCATGCCGAGGGTAAGAGATTTAACCAATTCAAACTATAATAATTTAGGCGCCACACCTAGCTCATCAAGTAATTATTACAAGCGTCACATAGGCGCTGGCTTTTTCACGGAGTGGGGCCGCATGTACGACTACACTGATGCGGGCTTCGTCTACGTCTACTACTGGACGAGCGACGCTACAGGTAGCCACCAGTTCAATGTCCACTCGTACGACGGCTACGTCCTCAGCCTCAGTGCCAGCGACTCCCACTCTGGCCTTTGCACCGCACCTTAGTTTTTAGCGTTTAGTTCTTAATCCTTAGGGTGCGGAAGGGGGTTACGGTGCTTGAGAGGATAATATAACAAAGAATAAAGCCCCCGCGTAAGTTGGGGCGCTGAGCAGGCAAAGTCTGTGAACCTTGCGCTTTAATGGCAGAAAATCAAAATAGCACCCCGACCGATACGACTTAAAAGCTTGCGCTTTTGTTATTAACTGACTGTTATTAACAAGCTGTTATTAATAGCTATTATCAAATAACAAAAGCGCTTTTCTTATTTCTTAAAAAGCCAAATTCAATGTAATAAAAAAATAACCACCCTATAAGTGTTTGATTTCATTTAAAAATAAAAAATTAAATAAAATCAATGGTCTACCTGAGCGATTTTAAAGTAAAAAACAACGCCTAATTCCTTTGCACAAAAAAAATCAGACATTATGTCTGATTTTTTACTTTTTATCACGACAATATTTAAAAATCTAAATTCGCCGCTTTAAGGGCATTTTCTTCAATAAATAGTCGGCGTGGTTCAACTTCATCCCCCATTAATGTGGTAAATAATTGATCCGCTTCAATTGCATCTTTTATGGTGACTTGCAACATGCGACGACTGGTTGGATCCATTGTGGTTTCCCATAACTGTTCTGGGTTCATTTCACCTAGTCCTTTATAACGCTGAATAGTTAATCCACGACGTGATTCTTTAATTAACCAATCAACAGCTTCATCAAAAGATTCTACGGGTTGTTTGCGTTCTCCACGTTGAATAAAGGCGCTGTCTTCAAGTAGATCTTTTAATTGTGCACCAAGGTGGCAAATATTACGGTATTCATTACTATGGATGAAAACTTGGTCTAATGGATAGTGAGTATTTACACCATGAGTTTTTACTTTAATGATTGGCACATATAGTTGTGCTTTTTCATTATATTCAGCTGAATAAAGGTAGCTGCTACCATGTTGTTCTTTATTTGATAGTTTTTCAACAAGGGTTTTTGCCCAATTTTCGGCTTGTTGTTGGTTTTGTAAAATACTTTCGTTTAATACATCATGATAAACCAATTCCGATAACAACGCTTTTGGATAGCGACGTTCCATTTTTGTAATAAGTTTTTCGACTTTTTGATATTCAGCAATTAGTTTTTCTAATGCTTCGCCTGCAAGTGCAGGTGCATGGTCATTGACATGTAACGATGCATCTTCAAGCGCTAAGGCAATTTGAAATTGCGTCATTGCTTCATCATCTTTGATATATTGTTCTTGCTTGCCTTTTTTGACTTTGTATAAAGGTGGCTGTGCAATATAAACATAACCTCGCTCAATGATTTCTGGCATTTGTCGGTAGAAGAATGTTAATAATAACGTTCGAATATGCGAGCCATCAACGTCGGCATCGGTCATGATAATAATGCTATGGTAACGCATTTTGTCTGGGTTATATTCATCACGGCCAATTCCACAACCTAATGCGGTAATTAGTGTTCCGACTTCTTGAGATGAGAGCATTTTGTCAAAACGGGCTTTTTCGACATTTAAAATTTTACCTTTAAGCGGTAAGATTGCTTGATTTTTGCGGTTGCGTCCCTGTTTTGCTGAGCCCCCCGCAGAGTCCCCTTCCACTAAGTATAATTCAGATAAAGCTGGGTCTTTTTCTTGGCAATCAGCAAGTTTACCTGGTAATCCGCCTAAGTCTAAGGCGCCTTTTCGACGTGTCATTTCGCGCGCTTTACGGGCGGCTTCTCGTGCTCTTGCAGCATCGATGATTTTTCCGACAACAATTTTGGCATCACTTGGGTTTTCAAGTAGATATTCTGTTAACTTTTCGCCCATTACGGATTCAACGGCAGATTTTACTTCTGATGATACCAATTTGTCTTTGGTTTGTGATGAGAATTTTGGGTCAGGTACTTTAACTGATACTACCGCAATTAAACCTTCACGAGCATCATCACCTGTGGCGCTGATTTTGGCTTTTTTGCTGTATCCTTCAGCTTCCATATAGTTGTTTAATGTGCGCGTCATTGCTCCACGGAAACCCGCCAAGTGAGTACCGCCATCTCGTTGTGGAATGTTGTTAGTAAAGCAATAGATGTTTTCTTGGTAACCATCGTTCCATTGTAGTGCTACTTCAACACCAATACCGTCTTTTTCTGTGCTGAAGTAAAATATTTTAGGATGAATAGGGTTTTTATTTTTGTTTAAGTATTCAACAAACGCTTGAATGCCACCTTCGTAATGGTAATGTTCATTTTTGCCTGTGCGCTCATCAAGTAATCTTATTGATACGCCTGAGTTTAAGAATGATAATTCTCGTAGTCGTTTTGCTAATATTTCGTAGACAAATTCAATATTGGTAAATGTTTCTGGGCTTGGCCAGAAGCGTACATAGGTGCCAGATTCAGATGTTTCGCCAATTACTTTTAGGGGAGCTTGCGGGACACCTAAGTTATAAACTTGTTGGTGGATTTTTCCATCACGATAAATAACTAATTCTAATTTATCTGATAAGGCGTTAACAACCGAAACACCTACACCATGCAAACCACCAGATACTTTGTAAGAATTATCATCAAATTTACCGCCAGCATGCAATACGGTCATGATAACTTCTGCTGCTGAAATACCTTCTTCTTCATGAATACCTGTTGGAATACCGCGACCATCGTCACGTACAGAAACAGAGTTATCAGGGTGGATTGTTACTTCAATATGGTGACAATATCCAGCTAATGCTTCATCTATGGCATTATCAACAACTTCAAAAACCATATGGTGAAGTCCTGTACCATCATCAGTATCACCAATATACATACCTGGACGTTTACGGACAGCATCAAGCCCTTTGAGTACTTTAATGCTAGAAGAATCATAAGAATTGGACATGGATTTCTCGACTTTTTTGATTGTTTATATCGTTCTGTATATTTACGTAATTATACCAGATTTTATGTGAAAAATCTTATCATTTTCATCGATCATATGGGTAATTTGCGATTGGTTAACTGCAGTTATGAAGACTTGTGAATTAGCTTGTTTTAAACGTTTGGCTAACAATTCGCGTTTATTGTTATCTAATTCAGATGCAAAATCATCAAGTAGGTAGATACAAGCTTGGGTATTTTGCTTGGAGTAATATTCACCTTGAGATAAACGTAATGCGCACATTAATAATTTTAATTGTCCACGTGATAACAGATCTTCAACTGGAATGTTGTCAACACGTAATCGAATATCTGCTTTATGTGGTCCGACTGATGTGTAGTTAAGGAGTTTGTCTCGTTCATACTGTTTGCGTAATATTTCAGCATAATCAGTATCATGCTCCCAACCTTGGTAATATTGGCAATTAAGTTGGTATTCGGGTAAAAAATCATGGCATGTTTGTATAATTTCAGGAAAAATATGTTGTGAGTAGTTTTCTCTAATGTGGCTAATTTTTTCAGCGATGGGTGCAAGTTCTTTGTCCCAAGGTAATAATTGATTATAGCTATGGGATTGCTTTAATAATGCATTGCGTTGTTTAAATAAACGCTTTAAATTGTTCCATAAATGAACAAATTCAGGGTGATGATGAAAACATCCCCAATCAATAAATGCTCGGCGATATTTAGGGCCTCCAGTCAATAAATCAAATCCTTCAGGTGTGATTAGTTGAATGGGTAATAATTTGGCTAAATCGGTTAATCGATAACCTTCATCTCCATCTATTCTGATTTTATTATCATTATTACGCGATTTAGCAAGCCCAATTGAGTGATTTTGTTGATTGGCTGTGTTTAGTTCGCTGAATAATACTAGTTCTGGCTGTTCGTGTTGAATAATTCGATTAGATTGAGTGTGTCTAAATGCACGACCATGACCAAGCATATAAATAGCTTCAAGTAAGCTCGTTTTTCCACTCCCGTTATCGCCAACAATGAAGTTGAAATGTGGCGATAAAGTTAGCTGTGCATAACTAATATTACGAAAATGATGAACTTTGATTTTTGAAAGAGTCATATGCTTTAAATTATTCCGGACGAAGCCGGAATATTAAGTGAGATTGGATTATAAGCGCATTGGCATAACAACATAAGTTGCTGTCTGATTATTGATATCTTCTATTTGTACACTTGATGTTGCATCGGTTAATAACAGTTGTACGCTATCACATTTCAATGTGTTTAATATATCAAGTAGATAGGTTACATTGAAGCCAATTTCAAGCTCTGCTGATTCATATTTTACGTCAATAACTTCTTCTGCTTCTTCTTGTTCTGGGTTGTTTGCTGTAATCTTTATTTGATTGTTATGGACATAAAGTCGAATACCACGGAATTTTTCATTAGATAAGATCGCAACTCTTGATAGGGCGTTTCTGAGTTCTTCGCAAGATACTTCAAGTGGTTTATCTGGGTTGCGTGGTAATACTCGTTTGTAGTCAGGGAATCTTCCATCAATGAGTTTTGATGTGAAAGTGAAATCACCAAGATTAACTCGTAAGTTATTATTACCAATTTGCATATTGATTAATTCTTCGTTATCACTAACCAGTTTTGCAAGCTCTAGTACCCCTTTTCTTGGTAAAATGACAGAATGATTAGTTTTAGTATCTTGTTCAATAGGTTGTGCGCATAAAGCTAATCGATGTCCATCTGTTGCAACTGATTTTAGTAAACCATCTTCAATTTCAAGTAACATGCCATTTAGGTAATATCTTACGTCTTGATTTGCCATTGAAAATTGTACCGCATCAATAAGGCGTTTAATGGTTTTTTGTGGAACTGAAAGTTCAACATCACTTTGCCAATTTTCTAAATTTGGAAAATCGGTAGCTGGTAGTGTTGATAATGAAAATTTACTACGTCCTGATTGAATGATCAATCGGTTATCGTCAACGCTTATCGAAATTTTGGCATCATTAGGTAAGTTTCGGCAGATATCAAGAAACTTTCTTGCTGGCACGGTTGTTGCACCTGGTTCACTCGGTTCAACTAATGGTAGATGAGATATCATCTCTATTTCAAGATCAGTTCCTGTCATCGATAGCGTGTTATCATTCACTTGTAATAATAAATTCCCCAAAATTGGTAGTGTAGGGCGACTACTTAATGGTGCACTTACAAGTTGTAATGGCTTTATTAGTTTTTCACGATCTATAATAAATTTCATAGTATTGATTCTTTTTAAGTTGATAATGTTCGAATTAAATTGGAGTAATCTTCTTTAATGTTATTACTTTCTTCTTTTAACTCTGCAATCTTTCTACATGCATGTAATACAGTCGTGTGATCTCTTCCACCAAAGCCGTCACCGATTTCAGGTAGGCTTTTATTTGTGAGCTCTTTGGCAAGCGCCATTGCTACTTGCCGTGGTCTTGCCACAGAACGAGAACGACGTTTAGAAAGTAAATCTGATACTTTAATTTTATAATATTCGGCAACTGTCTTTTGTATATTTTCAATGGTGACAAGTTTTTCTTGTAAAGCGAGTAAATCTTTTAAGGCATCTTTAACAAAATCAATGGTAATAGCCTTACCAGTAAAATTAGCATTAGCGATAACCCGATTAAGTGCGCCTTCTAATTCACGAACATTAGAGCGTAATCGTTTAGCAATAAAAAAAGCGACTTCTTCAGGTAATTTAATATGATTTTCCTCGGCTTTTTTCATTAAAATTGCAACCCGTGTTTCTAGTTCTGGTGGCTCAATTGCAATGGTTAGTCCCCAACCAAAACGTGATTTTAGTCGGTCTTCAACGCCATTAATTTCTTTAGGATAGCGATCTGACGTTAAAATAATTTGTTGATTACCTTCTAGTAAAGAGTTAAAGGTGTGGAAAAATTCTTCTTGAGATCGCTCTTTATTTGCAAAAAATTGAATGTCATCGATAAGTAAAGCATCAACAGAACGGTAGTAATTTTTAAATTCTTCGATAGCGTTATTTTGTAGTGCTTTGACCATGTCTTGCACAAAGCGCTCGGAATGCATGTAAACAACTTTGGCGTTGGCTTTTTTTGCCATTATTTGATTGCCAACTGCATGTAATAAATGCGTTTTACCTAAACCTGTGGAACCATATAAGAATAGTGGATTATATGCTTTTCCTGGATTTTCAGCCACTTGTTTTGCAGCAGCAACAGCAAGTTGGTTTGATTTACCCTCAACAAAACTATTAAAAGTGTGCTTATGGTTAATACCTGAATGATACACATGATTATTATTGTTTTCTTTTGTTGTTTTCCATGCAGGAACAACTTCTGCTTTCTTTTGGTTACTTTGTTCTTTTTTATCTGCGGATACGGTTGAACCAACTTCAAGAAATAATTTTAGAGAATCGTCATTAATTAGTTTATTTAATAGTTGAGAAATAGTAGTTAAATATTTATTTCTTACCCAATCTAGGACAAATCTATTGGGTGCATAGATATAGAGTTTATTATCAACCATTTCCGCTTGCAACGGGCGAATCCATAAGTTGAATTCTGTTGTGGGGATTTCTTCTTGTAATTGAGAAAGGCAATCTTGCCAAATAGCGGTAGGCACGGCAACTCCTTTAACTTTGCTTACTAACAATATCGTAATGTATTATAATCTTTTTTGTGGATAATTTGTAGATCTAAGGTAATATTTAATTTAGTTGTTAACAATAAAAATAAGAAAAAACCCGGCTTTTAACCGGGTCTTAATGAAGAATCTAAATAACAAAAAATTAATTTGTTTCATTAGTTACTTGAACTTCTTTCTCGTTAAGTGCTTTAACTTCAATTTCAACACGACGATCTGGAGCTAAACAAGCTTTTAAGCTAGCACCACGAAGAGCATTACATTTTGTACCAGTAACTGGTTGAGATTTACCCACACCACGAGCGCTAATTAGGTTAGAAGGAACACCTTTAGCAATTAAATATTTCATTACTGAGTTAGCACGTTGTTCTGATAGTTTTTGGTTATAACTAACTGAACCGATACGGTCAGTATGACCAATTACTACGATAGCGCTTTCAGTTGGGTTAAGTTTAACAAGATTTGTTAGTAAGCTGTCTAATGCTTGGCGTCCTTCCTCTTTTAAGTCAGCTTTCGCATAAGCAAATAGTACATCTTCATTTAATACATAACGGTTTACTTCAGTTTTTAATTCAACTGGTGCTGGAGTAGCTGGCGAACCTAAACGGTAAGTAATACCTAAGCTTACAGTACCTGCATCTGGAGTTGCTTTGCTTTTAGTATGAATATGTTGAACGTATTGATACTCTAGACGAGTAGAGAAGTCTTCGTCTAAACGATAGTCAAGACCTAATGCATACACAGGAGATACATCAGTTTTGGTACCACCATGACCGTGTTCTTCTCTAGTGTCACCACTATTTTTCCATTTAGCAATAGTAACCATACCTCCAGCACGACCATAAATATCTAGATCGCCAATGATAGGGTAGCTTAATTTACCAGTTAATGAAACGCCTTGCGCTGAAAGTTTACTATTACCCGCTTTAGTTTTATCATCAGTCCAAGTTCTTTTATATTTAGCAGAACCTAACCAATCATAACCTAATTCAAATGCTAAATATGGGTTTGCTTGGAAACCAAGGAAAGCACCACCAGCAACATTGCTACGGTTTGAAGTTTTAATACCAACTTCATCTTTATCAAAGCCACGAACTTTATGTGCATCTAATCGATAAAGTTCTGACCAACCTAACTTAGCACCTGTATAAAAAGTGTTGTCTTCGTATGCCGCATTAGCCGCAGTAGCTGTTAAACTTGCAACTGCGATTGCTAGAGCTAGAGTAGTTTTTTTCATTTTATTGCCTCAACTTAAATGTTGTTATAGACGTTGTTTAGTTTCTTTGTTGTTTAAAATTTACTTTAAATAAAAAGAACAATTATTTATTGTTATATAATTATGTTACCCATAATCTGTTGCCTAGTATAGCATAGATAATAGGCAAATCTATAGTTATTGCTGTTACAACAAAAAATATTTAAATAATTTTATCAAATAATTTTGTTAATTGTTATGTAAAAGTCATTAATAGCATTTGCTAATGCATTAGCCATAATAAAGAAGTCGGCTTCTAATTTTTTATCAAATTCATCTGAACCGATATCTTCGTTTTCATCCAAAATAACAGAATCGAACTTAATTCTTTTAAATGTCAGGTCGCTATTAACAATAAAGCTAACACCTCTTTCATCAATAATTTTAATTTTAGTGATCCATTTCCCTGAATCGAAATGGACACGCATTTCATCACTGGTGATTTCTTGATTTTTACAGCTAATAATTCCATTTCCTTCAAGAGGATCTTTAAGTTCGGCTTGATCGCCTAATAAAAATGGTGGGAATTTTAGGTTTTCCTTAGCCCATGTGGTCATAACCTGTTCAAGTGGTTTATCAATCGATAAAGGGGTTAAAGCAAGTGAGCCAAGCTCTTTACGTAAAATCGCTAAGATATCTTCTGATTGTTTAAAGCTACTGCAGTCAACAATAATGCGTTTATTATGCGTATCTAACCATAACCAATAATGATTATATTTACTAAAAGCCCTTGGCATTAGATCAATCATAACTTCATCTTTTAAAGTCGCTTTTTCGTTTTTAGTTAGTTTTCTGCTTAGTGCTTGTTCTTGTCTATCGATTTTTTCTAATAAAGCTTGTTTTATTACGGGGGCTGGTAATATTTTAGTTTCTTTTTTGATCCGTAATAATAAATGCCCTTGCATGTCAACTATAAAATCATCTTGATTATTATCATTATAAGGTGAAACCCAGCCCATCTTTGTGGTATCTAAATTACCACATGGAGTAAAAGGGTGAGACTTTAGCGCTTTTTCTATTGCATCTTTATTAAGTAACGTGTCGCTATTAAGTTGGTAAATTATGGCATTTTTAAACCAAAGCATACTTTTCTATTTCCTGCATTTTTTGTGATAAAGGTTTATCATTGTTTAAATGAGTAACAGCTTATAGAGAATAATAAGCTGTCATTATTTGGTTATTAAATATAAATGTATATTTATCAGAAGTTATAAGATACACCCATATAAATCGAGGTTACCGTGCTATTGTCCACCATTGGACTATCTGCCGCATCACCAGTTAACTTGTCAATATGAACACCACCAAATGTCGCAATATTTTGGGTTAATGAATATTGTGCAGCTATTTCAGCATAAGGTGTCAATGACGCATTAGCATTAAAGTATCGTAATCCTGAACGAGAGGTTTCTTTATGTGAAACACCATAATAATAATCGTTGTGCTTATTATTAGCCCAATTTATACCAATGCTGGGTGCAACAATCAAATTGCTTTGCATATAGGGAACTGTATAATCAGCATTTACTAAAATACTATTACTTTCATTTAATACATCAGTTCCTACACTACTAGAAAAACTTCCCCAATAGGTATCGATGGAATACTCGATTTCTGCAAGTAATGTTGAATGGCGGCTATCAAGTAGCCTTAATTGGTGGTTATCTGAATTATGTGGCTTAAATTCGTTAGATAAATAACGTGTGCTAATAGACACGCTTTGATTGTCTTGATTATAAGCATAAATACCAGCTGACAGGTCATCGATAAAAAATAGACCATTATCATAATCAATATGAGGAATAGGGTAATAATTAGCACTATAACTTTTATACGGTGAATTAGCCCAACCAATACCAACCCCGATAGAGGTAGAATCAGCTAATGCAATTTGGGTAGCTCCTAAAGTTATTATTGATAAAATAGAAAGTGTACAAAATGTTTTTTTCATTTTTCATACCCATATATAAAAGGTGATCACCTGTCGTTATTTATACTAATTTTATATCTTATCGATAGTTAGTTTTATTGTCACACAATCTATACACTAATTGTACATTGTAACAAACAAATTTCCTTAATAATAATGCCACATTTTACCATGTTTGAATATCAATTAGTGAGACAACTTATGAGTAAACCAACTTTAGAAATGATTAATAGTCGCCCTGATGATGCTACTTTGTTAGCAGATGAGGCAAAATATTGTTCTTTCGGTGATACTGTGCATTATGTAGAACCACCAAAAATTTTTGATGGTTGTGAAGGTAGTTATATGTATGACAAAGAAGGCAAAGCTTTCCTTGATCTACAAATGTGGTATTCTGCATGTAACTTCGGTTATGCCAATGAACGTTTAAACAATATTCTTAAAAAGCAAATTGATACCTTACCACAATGTGCTAGCCAATATTTACACCCAACTAAAATTGAATTAGCTAAAACTATTGCTCAAGGTATGGAAAAGCGATTTGGTTATGAAGGGCGAGTACATTTCAATGTAGGTGGTTCACAGTGTATTGAAGACTCTTTAAAAGTTGTGCGTAATGCTACTGGTGGTAAATCATTAATGTTCGCTTTTCAAGGTGGATACCATGGTCGAACTTTAGGTGCTTCATCAATTACATCAAGTTATCGTTATCGTCGTCGCTATGGTCATTTTGGTGATCGTGCGATGTTTGTTCCATTTCCATATCCTTTCCGTCGTCCAAAAGGTATGACAGCAGAAGAATATGGCGAACATTTAGTTGCAGAGTTTGCACGTTTATTTGAAACTGAATACCATGGTGTTTGGGATCCAAAAGTTGGGCAAGCCGAATATGCAGCGTTTTATGCTGAACCTTTACAAGCTACGGGTGGTTATATTGTTCCTCCTCGTAATTACTTTAAAGGTCTTAAAAAAGTTTTAGATCAGTATGGTATTTTATTGGTGGTTGATGAAATTCAAATGGGCTTTTATCGTACTGGTAAACTTTGGTCAATTGAACACTTTGATGTTAAACCTGATGTTGTGGTTTTTGCTAAAGCATTAACTAATGGTCTTAATCCACTAGGTGGTTTATGGGCGCGTGAAGAGTTAATCAATCCACAAGTATTTCCAGTTGGCTCAACTCACTCAACTTTTGCATCAAATCCATTAGGTACAGCTGTTGGTCTTGAAGTATTAAAGATGACTTCTGAAACAGATTACGAAAAAATGGTAATGGATAGTGGTTCTTATTTCCTTGAAGGTTTAAAAACACTTGAGAAGAAACATAAAGAAATTGGTGAAGTTGATGGTTTAGGCTTGGCTCTTCGTGCAGAAATTTGTACAGAGGATGGTTTTACAGCTAATAAAGCCTTAGTTGACAAAATGGTTGATATTGGTATGTCAGGTGATCTTGATTGGAAAGGAACCAAAATGGGCTTAGTGCTTGATATTGGTGGTTACTATAAAAATGTGATTACTTTTGCACCATCATTACACATTTCTCGTCAGGAAATTGATCAAGGTATTGAGCTTCTAGATCAGTTAATTACCCGAGCGAAAAAAGAACTTTAATCATTCACTTTAAATCCCCCGCCAATATCTATTGGCGGGTTTGCGTGTTACAGCCAATCATATATTTGAACTTTATGAAATACATCAATCAGTTAGAACCTAATGAATTAATAGACAATTTTCTAGAGCATCCCCCACAAGATTTTTCAGCCTGGCTTAGTGAAGATGGTGTGCCTGTTTTTTCTGCCAAGTTTGATCTTCTTACTACTGCAGATGATGATTTCAGACATAAAATTCAAAAACTGCCTTTTTACCATAAATGGCAGCGCTATTTACAACCCAATACTTGTTTTGTTGGCGCAACTGTTTCGGAATATGCGTTACTAAATGATAAAGTGGATGCTAATCAATTAGCACAACATCTAAAAACGGCTTATGCGAAGCAATATCCTTTTTTGATTGTTAAAGATATACCTGTCGCATCGCCTTTACTGAGCAAAAAAGAAAATGATTATTCAATGCATCTTATTTCGTCATTAAAAAAACAAGGTTTTATTGAAGTTGAAGGGCAAGCATTGGCTTGGCTACCGATTGATTTTGCTAATATGGATGAAATTTTTTCACGATTTTCTTATAGCCGACGTAAAAATTTTAGACGAAAACTAAAATCACGCGAAAAATTAGTGATTAATATGTTGCATAGTGGTGATGATTGTTTTTTTAATGATACTGTTCTAGATGATTATTATCAATTGTACCTTAATGTTTATCAGCAAAGCGAAATCCATTTTGATTTATTGACTAAACCTTTTTTTACCCAGCTATTACAAAATAAAACCCAAAATGCACATATTTTGACTTATTATCATGATGATAAATTGGTTGGGTATAATATTTGTTTTGTAGTTAATAATATGCTAGTTGATAAATATATTGGCATGGTTTATCCGCAGGCAAGGGAACTTAATCTCTATTTTGTAAGTTGGTTTGTTAACCTTGAATATGCTTTGCAGCAAGGTTTTAGTCACTACATTGCAGGTTGGACTGATCCCGAAGTAAAAGCTTCGTTAGGTGCAAAATTCACTTTTACTAAACATCTTGTCTATATTCGTAACCCATTATTAAGAACCGTATTGCGTAGATTCATTGGTCATTTTGAAAGTGACAAGGAGAAAGTAACATGACATGTCCTATTATTCTCAATTTTGATAAAAGTGTTGGTGAGATTTGTCATGCTAAAACAATTGATTTTACCCAATGGCAAGATGCGATTCGTTTTGGTTGTACTAAGAAAAAATTTAATCAATTTAAAGGCGTGTTACAGCAATTTTTACCCGAAAATCATGGCACGGTATTAATGGGCAGCGGTGATTATCACCATATTTCATTATTATTGATTGAAAATCTAGCTAAACAATACTCTGCCGAGAATCCAATTCAAGTCGTGATTTTTGATAATCATCCAGACAATATGCGATATTTGTTTGGTATTCATTGTGGTTCATGGGTTAGTTATGTGGCAAGTTTGCCTTTTGTTAGTCATGTACATGTACTAGGCATTACGTCTCATGATATTGGGCTTTCTCATTTTTGGGAAAATAGATGGTCAGCGCTTTTTCATAAAAAGTTGACTTATTGGAGCTTGGATGTCAATGTTGCATGGGCCAAAAAAATTGGTTTAGGGCACGCTTTTCGACATTTTGCAACAACAGATGATCTTATTGCGAGCTTTTTATCAGAGCAGTATCACAGTGCACAACCCGTTTACTTATCGATTGATAAAGATGCATTGAGCGAAGATATAATTCATACCAATTGGGATCAAGGTAAGCTACAAACATATCATATTCTTGATACTATATCATCAATAAAACCTAGAATTATTGGTAGTGATATTACTGGGGAGCTATCTATATGGCAACCATCAAGTTGGTTCAAACGTTTACTCAGTTCGCTCGATGAACAACCTACGATATCACCAGATAACCTTATTAATTGGCAACAAGAGCAACATCAGCTTAATTTGACGTTATTAAAGGCATTAGCGGTATAAATTGTGTAAAAAAGTTTCAGGAAAATAGGTGCTTAAGTATAAAAATAACCTACTTCCCTTGCTATGATTGGAACTTAACCTTGAAGATTGTTTGACTCTTATTTAGATAATTTACTTTCTGCTAACGCTAAAAAGAGAATGCCTGAAACAATTAATATTGTGCCAATTAACTTGAATAATGTAATTGGTTCGTGAAATAGCCAAATTGAAACTATCATAACAGTTACAACTTCAAAGTGAGATGCCGCAAAAGCAGGGCCTACAGGGGCTTTTTTTAGTAACGTCATCCAAGTAAAAAAAGTTAAAATATACCCAGCTATTGAGATATAAATCCATGGATTAGTAAACACACGAATTAGCCAATTAACGCTCATTGCTAATGGTTCTGCTTGTATTGCGGTTAATTTAAAACTACACTGCGCAATGGTGTCAAAAAATAGTAATACGGTAAATCCAATTATATAAAATCTCGCCATATTAAGACATTCCTACAAAAATAACGCCTGCGGTGATTAATAGCATGCCAATTAAGCGATAAATGGTTAGTAATTCCTTAAAAATTACTCGACCTACTAGCATGATAGTAATGATATTAAATGAAGCAAGTAATACGCCTTGTGAAAGCGGTACTAAGGTCAAAAAAGCTAACCATAATAAAAATTCAGCAACGTAAGATATAACGCCAACCCAAATCCACTTATTTTTCGATAAATCTAACCAATAATACCAGCCATCACGATTATTGGGTGCGATGGCAGCAAATTTAAAAGCGACTTGCCCCAGTGTATCAAAACAGATATTACTAATCCAAAGTATAATAACTAATGGTGACATTATGCTTTTATTCCTTGTGCGATATTATCAAAGAACGATGCACACTCTTTGATCACTTCACGGCGTTGGCTGTCAATAGTAATTAAATGATAACTATCATTTAAGACCACCAATTTTGTTGAGCCTGATACCGATTTTTCAACCAATTTGGCATTAGTTTCTATATTGGCGATATCATCGTTACCAGAATGCATAATTAAACAGGGTGAAGTCACCTGCGGTAATTGTTTACGCATAGTTTTTGCCAGTAACTGCATTTCGGCAAGTGCAGGGAATGGATTGCCAGCAAGCCCTGCCGTTGCGGCATCACCGCTTAGCATACTTTCAGAAACCACTGCTCGAATACGTTCATCTTTAAGTCCATAAGGTGGTTTTTCTATGAAAACTTTTTTTTGAAAAATACCCAATTTTTTAAAATAGACTAATAAGAAAAAAAGTTTTTTTGCCCAAAATGGCATACTCCAACCATCATAGCAAAATGTGGGTGCTAAAACACCAACCCCTTTTATTTGTTCAGGTCTATCGGCAGCAAGTTTTAGTGCCAGTAGTGCGCCCATTGATAATCCAGCAACAAAAACATTATCTACATGCTGTGCTAAATAATTAGTTCCATCTTGTACGCTTTTATACCAATCTTGCCATGTTGTTTTACACAGATCTTCTTCAGTACCACAATGCCCTGCTAATTGGATTGCATAAACAGTAAATCCAGCTTTATTTAAACCATTAGCTAAAATCCGCATTTCATTAGGTGTACCAGTTAAACCATGAATCAAAAGCACGCCATTTTTGTTACCTGGTAAAAAGTAAGATAAATCTTGAATTGTACTCATTAATATTCCTTATTATTTTACCATCATGACGGGGATAACAGCATGTTGCGCCTGTTTTAATGCCGAGGTTACATCTGCAAAACTAGTAATCTTACAATGTTCAATTTTATTTTTTTCACAATAATTAACTAGCTTGTCTTTGGCAAAAACGAAATCAACATTATGTGATACGCAATAGTCTGATGTACCGTCGCCAACATATAATATCTGCGTAAAGTGCTGTTGTTTTTTTACATGATTACATTTGCAATTTCCACTTTGCTTGATACAGCCTTTATTGGCATAAGGAAACTCAAGGCGCCAACTGCGTGCATTATTATGCATTAATTTATTAGCAAAAATCGGTAAATGTTCAATACCATGACGTTTTAAAATAAACTCAATGGCATAATCTAAACCGTCGCTGACCACATGAACGGGAATATTGTTTTGTTCAGTATAATGAATAAAAGATTTAAAATTCTGGTCTATTTTAATTTGTGATAAGACTTGATTAAGCTCATTTAAGCTTGCATCCATTAATGCAATTTGTTTACTCATACATTCTTGGGAGCCAATTTTGCCATTAACCCACAATTCTTCAAGTTCATCACAACCATTTTGACCAAAGTGGCTTAGTAAAGTATCGGTGACATCTTTAACACTAATCGTACCGTCAAAATCACACAAAATAATTGGCGTGTGATTTTGTGGATAAGATGGATGAAAAAGATGGTTCGCTATTGATGAAAAAGTGTTCATTTCGATAAAAAATAGTCTATTTATAGATATTGGCGTAAATTTTCTCATAGAGTGGTAATAAACTTTGTAGCCTCTTTGTATATATTTTGTAACGGGGAAAGAATTATCTGTATAATGAGGTATCCCCTAGGTACAAGCTACAGTAATTGAGAACAGTTAATGAGTGAACGTATATTAATTATTGAAGATGATCAGCGCTTAGCCAATTTAATTCAAGTTTATCTAATTCGGCAAGGATATCTTGTTGAATGGCATAATAGTGGCGAAGGGGCAGAAGAAAAGATTCAACAACTTAATCCTGATCTGGTTATTTTAGATGTGATGTTACCTGTAAAAACAGGTTTTGATATTTGTCGAGATATTCGTACATGGTTTAGTAATTTTATACTGATCATGACAGCAAGCGAAGATAATATTGATGAAATTGTTGGGCTTGAATTGGGAGCGGATGATTATTTGGCAAAACCTGTTGAACCCAGATTATTACTAGCTAGAATACGAGCTTTATTACGACGGAAACAGATAGAAACCGATAAAGACAATACGAAAGAATTTGTTTTACCACAGAATAATAAAACTTTAATATTTGATAATCTAGTCATAGACGGTGAAAACCGAAAAGTACTTTTGCACGAGCAAGAAATTGATTTAACGACTGCAGAATTCGATCTGCTATGGCTGCTTGCTTATAATGCTGGGACAATTCTTTCTCGAGATGATATTTTTTCTCAAGTAAGAGGGATCGATTTTGATGGTAGTGATCGTTCTATTGATGCTCGTGTTTCAAGACTTCGTCGTAAATTACTTGATGACCCAGATAATCCATCTCGCATCAAAACAGTGCGAGGAAAGGGCTATTTATTTATGCGAGAAGGAGAAAATTATTGAGTCAATTATTAGCCAAGCCGCTATTTTTTAATCGCCGTATTGTATTTTATCTAGTTATTTTACTCTTATTGCAAAGTATTATTGCTTATGGCGCTTTATTGGTTTTTGATTCATTACCTTCATCATTAACCGATATGCCAGATGATCATATTGTGTTTCGTGAATCTCAACGAGGTACGGTAAATCTGATTCGTATGCAAATTAAAGAACATAAAGATCGTCCCCTTCAAGAAGTGGTTAATGAATTGCAACCTTATTTTGGCTACCCTATCGAAGTGTTACCAATTAATACACCGTTACCTAATACTGTACTTAACGAGTTAAAAAAACTTGGTTTTTCTTATGATGGTGATAATGAGATTGTTTATATAGATTTAAAAGATGGTAATTTGCTTCAATTAGGTCCGATTGTAATGCGGGATATTTTGGCATCCAATACCATGTCGTTGACCATCTTTCTTGTTATTTGGGCTTTGTTTAGCGCTATTGTTTTTTTTATTTTAATTTATATGGCTTTTAGTGCTGTATGGAAGGATCTAGTTAATATCAGACAAACCGCCGAGCAGTTAGGACAAGGTAATTTAAAAGCCCGAACCGAAAATGTTAAAGGTTGGTTATTTAAACCGCTAGCGAATGTCTTAAATAATATGGGAACGCATATTGAACATCTAGTTGGTACCAATCAAACCATATCTCATGCGATGGCTCATGAATTACGTACACCATTAGCAAGAATGCGATTTGAACTTAGTATGCTTGAAGAGTCAGCCGATGAAAAAGAAAGGTTATTGCTACAAAAAGGCATGGGTGATGATATTAATGAGCTTGAAACATTAATTAATGCAAGCTTGAATTATTTTAAAATGCAGCAAAGCAATATTGATCTAAACTTCACGAGAGTATCGCTAAAAGAGTGGGGTGAAAAAGTTTGCCAGTCCTTAACATTATTTAAACCCAAAGACTTTGAACTAACTTGTAATAGCCAAGATGTATACGTAATGATTGATACTAATTTAGTTGAAACCATAGTTAAAAATTTGTTACTAAATGCGTTTAAATATGCAGCACATAAAGCAGTTTTGAATATCACAAGACAAGAAAATCGAGTCATCCTTGAAATTGATGATGATGGTGCAGGCATTCCCTTTGATGCACGTGAAAAGATTTTTATGCCTTTTGCCAGACTCGATACGAGTCGAACGCGATCAACCGGTGGTTATGGACTCGGTTTAGCTTACGTAAAATTAATGGCAGAGTTTCATAATGGTAAAGCCTTTGTTGTCACTAGCCCACTAGGTGGAGCAAGATTTGTGGTTTTGTTAAAATCAGGTGATGAATAAAAATAATTAGTTGTATTTTTTAGCAAAAGCTTTTTTGTAGACTGTTTATTTTATTTAATTTTTTATTTTCTATCTTTTTGCGAAAGAATAAGTTTTTTTGTTAAAAACAGCAAGGTTTAGTTAAAGACTAATTTTGTCGATGCGAATCGCTTGTTTTCCATTTCAGAAATAAGAAAAATTTGTTATATTCGTCACATAATAAGCAATAATATAGCAAATATTCTCAATTTGTTATTAATAAAGATATCATCAGAGGTTTTTATGAGCGGTTCATTACCGAGCGAGACAAATAATCGTCCATCTAATTTTATTCGTCAAATTATTGATGCTGATTTAGCAGCAGGAAAATATAAAACAACGCACACACGTTTTCCGCCAGAGCCTAATGGTTATTTACATATTGGTCATGCTAAATCAATATGTTTAAATTTTGGTATTGCACAAGATTATAAGGGTAAATGTAATTTACGTTTTGACGATACCAATCCTGTTAAGGAAGATATAGAGTATGTTGATTCGATTAAAGAAGATGTCCGTTGGTTAGGATTTGAATGGGATGACGAAATTTGTTACTCATCTGACTATTTTGAGCAATTATATGAATATGCTATTGAGCTAATCAATAAAGGACTTGCTTATGTTGACGAACTTTCAGCTGATGAAATCCGTGAATATCGAGGGACACTTACTCAGCCGGGTAAAAATAGCCCTTATCGTGATCGTAGCATCGATGAAAATTTAGCGCTTTTTATCCAAATGAAAGAAGGCAAATTTGCCGAAGGAAAAGCATGTCTACGTGCTAAAATTGACATGGCATCACCATTTATTGTGATGCGTGATCCAGTGTTATATCGTATTAAATTTGCAGAACACCACCAAACAGGCAATAAATGGTGTATTTATCCAATGTACGATTTCACCCACTGTATTTCAGATGCGATCGAAAATATTACCCATTCACTTTGTACGCTTGAATTCCAAGACAATCGTCGTTTATATGATTGGATATTAGATAATATTACAATCGAGGCACGACCTCATCAGTATGAATTTTCAAGATTAAATCTTGAATACGCGATTACTTCAAAACGTAAATTAAATTTATTAGTGTCAGAAAAAATTGTTGATGGCTGGGACGACCCACGCATGCCAACCATATCGGGACTGCGTCGCCGTGGTTACACACCAGCTTCGATCCGTGAATTTTGCCGTCGAATTGGAGTGACAAAACAAGAAAATACCGTAGAAATGAGTACTCTTGAGTTTTGTATTCGCGAAGATCTTAACGAAAATGCGCCTCGTGCTATGGCAGTGCTTGATCCAGTTAAAGTTGTCATTGAAAACTTTTCGGATACTATTGATGAAGTGCTTAGTATGCCAAATCATCCAAATCGTCCTGAGCTGGGTCATCGAGAAGTTACTTTTACTCGTGAAATCTATATTGATCGTGCGGATTTTAGAGAAGAAGCTAACAAAAATTACAAACGTTTAGTATTAGGTAAAGAAGTGCGATTGCGTAATGCTTATGTGATTCGAGCGGATCGAGTAGAAAAAGATGCCGAAGGCAATATTCAAACTATTTATTGTAGCTATGATTCAGCAACCTTAAATAAAAACCCTGAAGATGGTCGTAAAATCAAAGGTGTGATTCATTGGGTTTCAGCGAAATTTGCAAAACCAGCCGAAATTCGCCTATATGATCGTCTATTTAATACGCCAAATCCAGGTGTAGCCGAGGACTTTTTATCAACAATTAATCCTACTTCGTTAGTGATTAAGCAAGGTCTTGTTGAACCAAGTTTACAAAAAGCTAAAGCGGGGCAAGCTTATCAATTTGAACGAGAAGGTTATTTCTGTTTAGATTATAAGTTTGCAACTGAAGATAAGTTAGTGTTTAACCGAACCGTAGGGTTAAGGGATAACTGGAACGAAGCGTAATTTAACATGCTACAATTCACCGACTTAAGTTTAAGTCGGTGAATGAACGACATTTCAATGGCTTATTCCTCATGTTTAAACAATTTTGTTTGCTGATCTAAAAAACTTAGTAAATCAGGTATACGGTATTTGCCCGTCATTAATTTGATGTTTGTTGCTGCTTCTTCTAATGGGGTACCGATTGCCGTAACATATAATGGATGTTTACTTTGACCACGCATCACTTCAATCAAATATTGGCTATTTCCAGCAAACATTTTTTTAGCAACGCCAATAATAGGTACTACTTTGTTTAAAGCATTATAAAGATAGCCACCTAAACCCATCTGTCCTTCTGCTAAGTACACATATCCGTCAATAACAATGGTTGAAATAGTTGATAAATCAATTTTATTTAATAGTGACATAATGCAAGGTAGCTCGCGGCGATAAAACTGACCAGACTGGTAAGGGGCAACATTATTCTGATAATCAGTAATCACCGCATTGATATCTGACTTTGTATCCGTCCAATGTTCAAACAAAATACCGACGGTTTTTGCCTGGTTCTCCATATAGTAAACATCAATTGCAAGTATCATTTATAGCTGTTTCCTTTTATTAAATATTTAATTACATTTGTATTCATTATGTAGCTTATCCATAGCTTCGAACATTATTTTTCAACATTAGTGGTATCGTTTTTTCCAAATCCACTTCTTTGACATATCGTTCCATAAGCATCTTTAAACTTAACAATAATTATTCTAGTCATTTTAGGTGATAAGATTACGGTATGGTGCATTCGATTCTAAATCTAAAGGCATAATTCTAGCCCTGAATTTTCTAGTTCAATGTGATAAGAAAAAAAGTTCATCAATAATAGGACCTGCTTTAATATGTATTTTAGCATTATAAGGTTTGCTTAATGTAGCATTGGGCAAGTTTTGATGTGAAATTTCAATTTTTTGTCTATTACAGCAACTAACAAAGAAGATAACTAAAAGTATGTTAGTTATTAGACTTAATTGATAAGGTGATTTTTTTATATAATTATACTTTAGCCATGCCCACCTTTCTGTTAGTTAGCGCTGTCTAATATTAGGGCGAAGTCCAAAACCTTTTATTGTCACTATCAGCTTTCCTCATTAAGAATTATCAACATTTAAATGTAGTACACTCAATAGAGTAAATTTCTATTAAGTGCTTTTTTCTAGTAATTTTTATATTTTTGCCTTCTTTTTTATGACTTTTTAACTTCGTTAAGTAATTTTAATGCAATAATAATTAATATAATAGCGCCAATAACTAAGCTAACCCAAATTAACCATTTAGGTAAGATTGAATCTCTTATCGGATCAGTATTTACTTGGGATAATACTTTTTGACCTGCTAGTTTAATATTTTCACCAATGAAGGCTTGTGGCACATCAACTATAGATATTGAATCTGAAAGTAGTTCTTTTTCACTTAACGATGCAGACGTTGCTTTTGCTGATCCCCAGGCTAAAATGAAGGGGCCATTATTGGCGCTATTAAATACAATACTCATGCGATTGCGGTAAGCTGTTAGTTGTGGTGCTTCATCAAAGCTTGCGTTGATGGCTTTAATTTTTAATTGTTTAATAATTAATCCTGCACTGATATGTTGGCTATGATCATTGCTATCTATGTTTCGAATAATATAATCATCAAGTTTATGCCATGTTTTATCTTTGTCATCGGTTTTATAATAAATGCTAGTAGGTAAAACCATACGTGGGTTTTGTAGCTTAATTGATAACTCTCTAACTGGTTGAGGTGATGGTAACTGATAAGTTGCTTCTTGACCATCTGATGATGTTAGTTCGAAGTTAATTGGGAAAAGAGCTAATTTTGGTGTTTCTTTTTTTGAAGTAAATTCAATTTTTTTGACGTTAGGAACAGTGGATTGCTCTGACTTTAATAATAAAATCCAATAGCGTGCTTTGTAATTAGTGTTTGTTGGTATATCAATTGTATTTACTCTAAGTGATTGATTACTATTGTTATCAGTCAAAGACATTATTGGAACATTATTGAGTGCAGTTTGCCAATTACTTAAATCTTGGCTATAAAGCAATTTAGCGGTTGCTTGCCAATTTTGATTTTCAGCTACATCAAAATCAATGGATAAACGGCTGATGGCTTGTTCTAACTTAACATCTTCGGGAATTTGCAATAAATACCTTGCGTTATAGCCACCTTGGCTATTTGCTTTATCGAGATAGATTTGAACATCTTTATTGTTGAGATTGATATTATACTGTTCAATCGCCATTTTGTTTTGATCTTCTTCTTCGTTTTGATTTAACGCGTAAATAGCTACTGGAAAAGTTTGATTATTATCACTTTGCTGATAAACATTGACTAATGCATAAGGTAAAGGCTGACCTTTTTGGTTAAAAATGCGAATATCATCTAATGAACTTGATAATGTATGTGTATACACATCATGAGTCAGTTCTATTCGGCTATACATGCTAGTATCGTTGGAGATATTAATCATGGCACCATAGGCATACTGGTTAGTTTTGTCTATCGCTTGGCTAAATCCGCTTATTAATAACAGAGTACTCAATAAAAATTTTTTCATAATTTATTTATCCATAATAATCAATGACATTAACAAATTTTCATTTATTGTTATATTAAACTGAATCATATTATCAGAATGATTTCTTAAAACGTCATTGTTAAACTTAAACCTATTTTTATAATGTGTTTATTGATTAGTATCATCATTTTTTAACTTAGGTGGTAATGGTGCTAGATACCCAATTAACAGCATTAATAACGCAACACCAATAAAGGCAAATGCACGAAGTAATCCATCAAGCTCACGGATATCTACAAATATTAATTTAATAATAACGATCACTTGAATAAATTCACCGCTATACCATATTTTCCGAAGTGAATAACGGTGTCCAATAGTCACCAAGATTACTGCAGTTAACATCCAAAGTAATGATGCAGTCATTTGGACAATATTATTGTGCCATAAAGAATTAGCTGTCCAAGATATGTCAAATATTTGGCTTAAGCAGCGTAAAACGATACTGTTTCCCCAGAAAAAGGTTAAAACAATTAAAGGTACTAGAACCATATTAGGTAATGGTATTTTAAAGCTTGCAAGGTTCATTATCCTGCTATTTAGTTGTAAATGGTTTATTGCAAGTTTTAACCAAACGCTAAACATCATTAAAGCAAAGATTGCACTTTCTTCAAGTGGATTAATGATAGGAAAATAATTCCAATAAATGATTTGACCACTCATACTAAGCCCAACTATTAAATAAAATCCTAAATAGATAACAACAGGTAATAAACCTATCATCCAATAAGATTTAATTAATGATGTTGTGGTCATAATTTGGCGTTTAATCAGTATATAAAATAGTAGAATAATGCTGCTAGCAATAGTTGCTGTTACACTCCATTTTATTACTTCGTATCCCCATGGTAATTGGTTAAGTAAATGAGTAAATTCTCGTGTTATCCAGTATAAAATCATCCAAAATAAACTGATGTGTAATATATCAAATAAACGATAGGTATTTTGTTTATTTATTTTAAAACTACGATTTACAATACTGTTTGTGATAAGTATTTTTTCAGTATGTAAATAATAGTAAGCACTAACAAAGGCTATGACCCAAACCACGCTCCAAATGCCGGAGTTTAATAAATAGCAGGATTCGGCATAACTTTTAAATAAAGCTAGTAATATCATTAGCCATAAGGTTAACCCAGAATAACAGAGTTGATGCCAATTGATTTTTTTTCCAACGATATACCATAGCCATGAAGAAAAAGTGAAGCATAATAAAATTGGTAATACTTTTGAGGTTGTATTGTTAATATGTAAATGAACACTTGATAAAATCCATATTACCCAAAATACAACAGCAACAGCGATAAACATCGTTTTAAGTAAATTATTTGTATTAATTCTACGATCATAGCAATGCCATAAACAGGCATTCACTAGCAAAATGACACTTATAATACCAAGTAGTAGTGTAAGTGAGCTCGGATTTAATTGTTCATATTCGAAAGATATACAAGCGGAAACAATACCAAATAATGTAATTGCGACTCCTAATAAAGCAGTGCGATAATGTTTTTGCGAAAGCATAATCCAACTTAATGCTGTTCCTTCAAATAACCAAATTGTGGCAGTCCAATTGGCACTAAAGGCAAGTGGAATAGCCAACGTACTAAATGATAGACCAATGGCCAAGCCATAAAGCGAGATTTTTTTTGCTGAAGATTTCAATAAGCGCAGAATGAAATAAGAGCCAAAAATATAAAATAGACCAAATGCCAATGATGAAAATGCAGGTCCGAATTCCCACTGATTGGTAATAGAATATTGTAATGCAAAACCGGATAGCGGTGTGCCAAATAGTAAAATTAAATCAATAGCATTTTGATTATGTTCTTTATTAAAACTTCGAACTGAGAATAAAACAGCTAAAATACCATAAATTAACATATTGGCGATGATAAATATTTGGCATTCAATGTAAAACTCAGGACGGAAATTACTCATTCCCCATAGTAGAGATATTACAAAGGTGAATAAAAATCCTAATAAATTAAGTATTCGCCAAGACTGCCAGATACTAACAACTAAAATAGCACTAGAAATCATCAAATAATAACTAAATAAAGCAATATGATTGCCTGAACCATTGGATAGTAAAATCGGTGTCACATAACCGCCGATACTGGCTATAATTGCTAGACTCATAGCTCTTTGAAAAATGGAAAATAAAATGCTTGTTGAGCAAATGATTAACAAAATAGCAAACGTAATTAACATAGGTACAAGTTCGTATAACCTATAGGCGGCAAATATGGTCAGATATAAAATAGCAAAGGCACCGCCTTGTAGTATTAAGGCGTAGATTTCTCGTTTATGTCTTAATTTCCAACCGATTCCTAACAAAACAAAACCTAATACTAAGGTTCCTAAGATCCTGAACTCAGGTGAAATATAATCATGTTCAATACTGTATTTAAATAGATAGGTTAGACCTAAAAATAAGATCACAATAGCAATTTTGGCAATTACATTGCCTTTAATTAACCAATTAAAAAAAATAAATAACGGATTGGGTTCAGTATTTGTAACTGGTCTGTATTGTGGGTTAAATGGATCTGTTGTTTGTGATGCAGTTTCATCAAGATTGATTTTTTCTTGTTCTGGAGTTTCTATCGCCAGAGATTCGCTAGCTAATGTTGGTAACTCTTCTTCCTGACTGAGTTCTTGATATTGAGAATCGGGTTGTTCTACTGTTACTGAATCAAGTTGCATATTTTCTTGTAACAGGGCGGGTTCATTTTGCTCATTAAGTTGCAAAAGTCCATTGTTTAAATGGTTATTATTAGCTGCATAAGGTAAAGAAATTTCGGTTAGAGGCTCTATTTGAACTGCAATATCCTCTTTTTCATCTGAATTTTCTGAATAATTAATTGGCTCAGACGTCGCTTCCTGAATTAAATTGGAATTTTCTTCTAACTTAGCCGAGCTATTTTGCTGATAAAGTTTTTCTTTGAGTGATAAAAGGGTTTCTTGTACCTCTGTTAACTGAATTCTTAACCGGACAATTTGATCTTTCAAACTAGAAAGATTAATAAATGCCACTATAATCATTACAATCGAGAAGAAGAAATAAAAAAGAAATTCCATTCTAATTTTTCCTTATATATTTTATTTCATGATCACTTATTTGTTTTTATAGTTAATTAAATAATTAGTATTTTTCTGATGAATAGTAAATCAGTAATCAATAAATCAATATTTTTGAATAAACTATCATTAGAGCAACTTGCTAACAAGTTATTTTTTATTTAAAAGTTTAGTAAATTGAAATTTATTTGCTAAACTTTAAAAGTTAAAGGAAAAATAAAAGCTCTAGCACTAAATATAAATATTTTATAACTGCTTGATTTTAATAAAAAATTGATTAAAACATGAAGTGCAATTTTAAACACGGTGGAGTGAAGAAAGTAGAAAGGCGATTTATACTAGCACCTTCGCACCACCACAGTTTGGAGATTGCTATGTATTATAATCACCTTTCTAGGAAGGAAAGATACCAGATTTTCGTATTATTACAAGCCGGAAAGAATAAAAAAGAGATAGCCCAGCTACTCAATAGACATCCTTCGACAATAAGTCGAGAGATAAAAAGAAACTCAAAACCTAATCAAACCTATCAAGCACATGAGGCGGTGACACTCGCTCGGAAAAGGCGAAAAAACAGCGGTAATGGTAAGCCAATAGAGTCTTCAGTATGGCGTCAAGTTGAAAAATACCTCATGCTTTATTACAGCCCAGAGCAGATTGCTGCACGTTTAAAGAAAGTCAGCGTCCAATCAATCTATAACTACCTTTATCAAAATAAAACGCGCTATGAACAATTCAAGCCTTATCTAAGGCGAAAAGGCAAAGCTTATCGGCATTGCAAGGCACCGAGTATTAAAGAAGGAGACCGCCGATATAAACGGTCAATTAAACAACGTCCAAGTTATGTAGAAAGTCGGAAAACGCAAGGACATTGGGAGGGCGATACCATAATTAGCCGTAAAGATAAGCAAGCATTGTTGACGTTAGTTGAGCGCAAAACTGGACTCGTACTCATTGGACGCCTTAATCAACGCACCGCCTCCGAAACGAAAGATATGATAATAAAATTGCTAACGCCGTTTAAAAAGATGGTTAAAAGCATCACCTTTGATAATGGGATGGAATTTAATTATCATCATGCGATTGAGCATTATTTAAATACTATCGTATACTTTGCGGAGCCTTATAAAAGCTGGCAAAGAGGTACAAATGAAAACACCAATGGCTTAATACGTCAGTTTATACCAAAGTCAGCGGCCATTTCATTAGTTGACGACGAACAGATAAAGAAAATACAATATCTATTGAACACACGCCCAAGAAAACGGCATAAGTTTAAAAGCCCTGCTGCTTTTTATTCTAAGGAGTTAAGACGAATTGCACTTCATTGTGTAATCTAGAGTACTCAAATAAAAACTTAAATAAAATCAATTTTATATACGAATGATTTTAGAGTGAAAAACATTTTATAACACAGCAAGGTTAATATACCTGCTTTATTCCTGTATCAAAATATCCTAATCCCTCACACTTAATTCATTTCACTTACCAAATAGTTTCTAATTTCAGGCAAAAAAAACAGTCAATTAGACTATTGATTTTAATCTGTTTTTTGAGTTACTTTTTTAGTTAAAAAACAGAATTTTTATCTATCTCTTGATTAACTGTATTTAATATAGCCACATCATTCTCTTTCTTTTATAATATTGTTCTATTTTCCCCCTATTTTTGGCTTAAAAAGAGTAATTTTTATGAAAATTTTAGCTGGCTGCTCTGCGTTATCTGCATTTCGTATTAGTAAAATCTTATCTACTTGCTGTGAAAAATCCATTCCTGTTATTAATATTGAAGCCCAATACCTGCATTTTGTTGATTTGGCAGGCGATTTGACGGCTGAACAACAGTTAACGTTAGATAAATTATTACAATACGGTCCAGAAAGTGCACAAATCAATGTCAACCAAACAGCTAGCAAACAACTCTTTTTAGTGACACCAAGAGCGGGAACGATTTCGCCTTGGTCATCAAAAGCAACCGATATTGCGCATAATTGTGGCTTGTCACAGGTTCGCCGTATTGAGCGAGGAATTGCTTATTATGTGCAAGTGAGTTCGGTATTAACCGATTGCCAAAAAAACGATTTTTTATCCTTAATTCACGATCGCATGATGGAAGCGGTCTTTAGCCATGTTGAGCAAGCCAAGCAGTTATTTCATGTTGAATCACCTGCGCCAGTGACAACTATTGATTTATTAGGTCAAGGTCGTGCGGCATTAGACGAGGCTAATCTTAAATTAGGTTTGGCGTTAGCATCTGATGAGATTGATTATTTAGTTGAGAACTTTAAAAAACTAAATCGTAATCCTATTGATATTGAGCTTTATATGTTTGCACAAGCTAATTCTGAGCATTGTCGTCACAAGATTTTTAATGCCGATTGGGTTATTGATGGGGTAAAGCAGCCTAAATCACTGTTTAAGATGATCAAAAATACTTTTGAACATACTCCTGATTATGTTTCGTCCGCTTATAAAGATAATGCCGCAGTGATGGACGGTTCAATCGTTGGGCGCTTTTTTGCGGATAATGAGAATAAAGCATACTGCTATCATCAAGAATATGCAGATATTTTAATGAAAGTTGAAACACATAATCATCCAACAGCTATATCACCTTGGCCGGGTGCGGCAACGGGGAGTGGTGGTGAAATTCGTGATGAAGGGGCAACTGGTCGAGGTGCTAAACCTAAAGCGGGCTTAGTTGGGTTTTCAGTTTCTAATTTGCGTATTCCTAATTTTGAACAACCTTGGGAGCAAAATTTTGGTAAGCCTGATCGCATTGTGAGCGCCTTTGATATTATGATGGATGGCCCTTTAGGTGGTGCGGCGTTTAATAATGAATTTGGTCGTCCGGCTTTGTTAGGGTATTTCCGTACTTATGAAGAAAAGGTTAATAGCCATAATGGCGAGGAGCTTCGAGGTTATCATAAACCGATTATGTTAGCTGGTGGTATGGGCAATATTCGCCGTGAACATATTCAAAAAGGTGAGTTTCCTGCTGGCTCGAAGCTGATTGTGTTAGGTGGCCCTGCAATGAATATTGGTTTAGGCGGTGGGGCGGCTTCGTCTATGGCGTCGGGTCAGTCTGATGCCGATTTGGATTTTGCTTCTGTTCAGCGTGATAACCCTGAAATGGAGCGCCGTTGTCAGGAAGTTATTGATCGTTGTTGGCAACTTGGTGAAGATAATCCTATCTTATTTATTCATGATGTTGGTGCTGGCGGTTTGTCTAATGCGATGCCTGAGCTTGTTAGCGATGGTGGCTGTGGTGGGCAATTTGAGTTACGAAAAATACTCAACGATGAACCGGGAATGTCACCGCTAGAAATTTGGTGTAACGAATCACAAGAACGTTATGTGCTTGCCATCCACCCCGATAAATTGGCGCTATTTGATGCGCTTTGCCAGCGTGAGCGTGCACCTTATGCGGTGATTGGTGAGGCAACCGCCAATAAAGCGGTTATCTTGCATGATGAGCATTTTAATAATAATCCTATCGATCTGCCATTAGATGTGCTACTTGGTAAAACGCCTAAAATGCAACGTGATGTTAAAACCCACCAAGCGCACGGTGATAGTTTTTCAACCTCTGATATTAATTTATATGATGCAGTTAAGCGAGTTTTACATTTGCCAACGGTTGCCGAAAAGACTTTTTTAATTACCATTGGCGATCGTTCAGTGACGGGTATGGTAGCTCGTGATCAAATGGTCGGACCTTGGCAAGTGCCGGTTGCTGATTGTGCTGTGACTACTGCAAGTTTGGATAGTTATTATGGTGAGGCTATGTCAATCGGTGAGCGTGCGCCAGTTGCGTTACTTAATTTTGCCGCATCAGCAAGGCTTGCAGTTGGTGAGGCAATTACTAATATTGCCGCAACCAATATTGGTAATATCAAACGGATTAAGCTTTCAGCTAACTGGATGGCGGCGGCAGGGCATCCGGGCGAAGATGCTGGTCTTTATGAGGCCGTTAAAGCTATTGGTGAAGAGTTATGCCCAGCTTTAGGACTTGCTATTCCTGTTGGTAAAGATTCGATGTCCATGAAAACGACATGGCAACAAGATGGTGAGCAAAAAACTATGACTTCGCCATTATCATTGGTGATTTCGGCATTTGCGCGTGTTGAAGATGTGCGTAAAATAGTGACACCACAATTGAGTACTGATCAGGATAATACATTATTGTTGGTTGATTTATCGAAAGGTCATCAAGCACTAGGTGCCACCGCACTTGCCCAAGTGTATCGTCATTTAGGCCAAAAAACAGCGGATGTTCATGATCCTAAAGAACTACTTGCTTTTTATAATGCGATTCAGGCTTTAGTAAGCAAAAATGCTTTGCTTGCTTATCATGATCGTTCTGATGGTGGGCTGTTTGTGACATTGGCCGAAATGGCTTTTGCTGGACATTGTGGTGTTGATGTAGACATTACCTCGTTAGGTCATGATGTGATTGCTTCGTTATTTAATGAAGAATTAGGCGCGGTTATTCAAGTAGCTAATAATCGTTTAGATGATGTGATGGCTTGCTTTAAGCAGTTTGGCTTATCTCATGCGGTTCATGTTCTTGGTAATGCTAAAACTGGTCAACAAATTATTGTGCGTGATAACTCAGCTACGGTATACAGTGAATCACGCTTAACCTTGAGAACATGGTGGGCGCAAACGACATGGCAAATGCAACGTTTACGTGATAATCCTGAATGTGCTGATCAAGAACATCAAGCTAAACAAAATGAAGATGATCCAGGATTAAATGTGCACTTAACTTTTGATCTGCAAGCCGATATTGCTGCGTCTTATATTGCTAAAGGAACAAGGCCAAAAGTCGCTGTTTTACGTGAGCAAGGCGTTAACTCACACGTTGAAATGGCGGCAGCATTTGATAGAGCTGGCTTTGAAGCAATCGATGTGCATATGACAGATTTACTTTCTGGTCGAATTACACTTAGTCAATTTAGTACACTGGTTGCTTGTGGTGGCTTCTCTTATGGCGATGTTTTAGGAGCAGGTGAAGGTTGGGCTAAATCTATTTTATTTAATGAAAAAGTGCGTGATGAATTTGAACGATTCTTCCATCGCAAAGATACTTTATCGTTAGGGGTTTGTAACGGTTGTCAGATGATGTCGAATCTTAAAGATCTAATTCCGGGAGCGGATTTGTGGCCTCGTTTTGTTCGTAATTTGTCAGAACGTTTTGAAGCTCGCTTTAGTTTAGTGCAAATTCAATCAAGTCCTTCGTTGCTATTTACTGATATGGCTGGTTCGCATATGCCAATTGCTGTTTCACACGGGGAAGGGCGTGTTGAAGTGGGTAATGATGTTCATCTAAGCCGTTTAGAAGCATCAGAATTAATTGCCGTACGTTATATTGACAATTTTGGCAAAGTAACACAGCAATACCCTGCTAATCCAAATGGTTCGCCAAACGGTATTACTGCAGTGACATCTCAAGATGGGCGGGCAACTATTATGATGCCACATCCAGAACGGGTATTTAGAACGGTAACTAATTCATGGCATCCTGATAACTGGGGTGAAAATAGCCCTTGGATGAGAATATTCCGTAATGCTCGTAAGCAATTAGGTTAAATAAAAGAAAGATCGCCGACAATGGTGTCGGCGATATGTTTATTTGTTGAGTAGTTTAAGCAGTAACTGAGTGCTTTTGTCTTTCGATAAGTGGCTGTGCTAAAACGTGCTCCATTTTTCGTAATAGTGCGTCTGTTTCTTCCCAGTTAATACATGCGTCAGTCACAGATACGCCATATTTAAAGTTTTCTGGTGGTTGTTCGGAAGGCTGATTTCCTTCAAATAAGTTACTTTCAATCATTACGCCAATAATCGAATTATTGCCTTTTTCTATTTGCTCGATAATGGAATTAGCAACAATAGGTTGATTTCGATAATCTTTATTTGAATTCGCATGGCTACAGTCAACCATTAAGTTAGGTAACAATCCTGCCTTTTTCATTTGTGTTTCGCACAATGCGACATTTTCAGCATCATAATTTGGTGTTTTACCGCCACGCAAAATAACATGGCCGTGTGGATTACCTGTTGTTTGTAAAACCGTTACTTGTCCTTGTTGGTTAATTCCTACAAAACGATGAGGCATAGAGGCTGATTTCATGGCATTAATTGCAACATCTAAACTGCCATCAGTTCCATTTTTAAAACCAACAGGCATTGAAAGCCCCGAGGCCATTTCTCGATGCGTTTGTGATTCAGTAGTTCTTGCCCCAATTGCAGACCAACTAATTAAATCGCCAATATATTGTGGTGTGTTGGGATCTAGTGCTTCAGTTGCGATAGGCAAGCCAATTTTAGTAATATCAAGCAGTAATTTACGAGCTTTTTTTAGTCCATGCTCAATATCAAATGAGCTATCCATGTGAGGATCGTTAATCATACCTTTCCAACCAACAGTGGTTCTTGGTTTTTCAAAATAAACACGCATGACGATAAATAAGTGATTCTTAACTTCGTCTGATAGTTTTTTTAATTTATGCGAATACTCAATTGCTGCAACAGGATCATGAATAGAGCAAGGACCACATACAATAAGTAAGCGGTGATCACGTCGATCTAAAATATCCACAACAGTTTGGCGTGATAAGGCAATTTGTTTTTCTAAATCATGAGAAAGAGGGTAAAGCTGTTTGATTTCTTCAGGTGTGATTAACATATGTTCGTCTCGGATTCGAACATTATTTAAAGCATCTTTTAACATTTTATTTTCCTTGTTAAAATCATTTATATTTTCATATGTAAAATAATAATTACACAGACGGTTGTTATGTAAACACAAAATTACATAATAGTAAATGGAATTTTTATTATTTACCCAATCATAATTTGTTTATGATTGTTATTTAATTATAAATTTAGTTTAAAAAGTTAGTGTAATGCCAACCCAAGTTAATATCGTAATAAAATATTTACATTTCAATGGCAAATTTTTAATAGCTATTTTTATGAAATGAACGACATATTATTCTGCTGATGATAAGGCATTATTTGGGCTATGTATATTTATTGGAAGATTTAATGATTACTTTGATATTAAGAGATATAGTTGAAAAATATTTACGCTGGGTTTTCCGAAATGTTTTTATCGTATCCGAAAATTTGCCCATAAATGGAATCATAAACGTGTTTATCGGGTATATTGTGAGCTAAAATTTAACCCCATAATAAACCGTATTCGACTACGAACATCAGAAAAATTTTTGCTTTCCAACAATTCTGATCATTGATTTTATGAGTGATCATATATTCACAAAAGAAAAATTAGTTTTAATGAAGCCTTCGGCAATACTTATTAACGATGCCCGTGAAAAATTGTTGATCAACCAGTGCTGTTTGAAGTACTAAAAATAAAACGAGCAAAGTTGCAGGACTAGATGCATTTGAAGTTGAGCCACTACCTACCAATTCCCCTTTTACGACAAACATTTATAATGTTTTATTATCACCTCAACTCAGCTCTGCAATGGCTGAAATGCGATATGTGAAGGCAAAAATGTGCTGTTGATAATATCACGCAGCATTAAAAGATGAAAAATTCGCCGATAACTAGACCAACCTTGAATCTGGATAACTTGTATTCCATTTTGAATTCACCTATAATGCCCTAATATTGTTTTTAGTTACAATTCACAATTGGGGCTGATTCTGGATTCGACGGGATTTGCGAAACCCAAGGTGCATGCCGAGGTGCGGTAGGCCTCGTAAATAAACCGCAAAAAAATAGTCGCAAACGACGAAAACTACGCACTAGCAGCTTAATA
This sequence comes from Gilliamella sp. Bif1-4, assembly GCF_001690535.1. Taxonomy (NCBI): domain Bacteria; kingdom Pseudomonadati; phylum Pseudomonadota; class Gammaproteobacteria; order Orbales; family Orbaceae; genus Gilliamella; species Gilliamella sp. Bif1-4. The sequence goes on from NZ_LZHC01000047.1 coordinate 94,218, forward strand.
ACCTGTATAGAGCCTTCTCTCCCTAGCCTCCGCTCGTAGGACGGGGATAAAGAGGAGTCAAACCCAAACGAGATCGTGTGGAAGCCTTGCTTGGGGTGGAAGCATTAAACTTAATCAAGCTAGTCTATCAGTAGCGTGTTTGTTCGCAGCGGGTAGATGAAATTCAAAAACAAACTACGCATGTAGTGCCGAGGATGTAGAGATTTCGGACGCGGGTTCAACTCCCGCCAGCTCCACCACCATACTGTTCATTAAAATTCACCAACCATCATTAATTCATTATAATTCAAATGCTTTATAGTGTTTTTTATGTCAATGAGCATTATGTTAATTCAGTAATAATATTCCTGCATTTTTATGCTTTTGGCTAACTGTGCTTCCATTTGTCTCAATTTTTGTTTGTCTATTTTATATCTACCTTGCTTTTACTCATTAGAGTTGTTCAAAATAGGCAAATACATAAATTTATTTGTGGGGTTTGTCGAGATCATCAAAATAATGAAAAGAAGACTGAATTACTTAAAAAGAGGGACTAAATTCTAAAAAAGGTTACTTTTTACTCTGCCAGTTAGAAGTAACAAAGTACGGGTTTATCAAAAAACAAGACGAATTCTAAACAATGGCTATTTATGTTATTTTTTGGGTTTTGATTGTGGTTATTTTTAAATGCTTGCTTCATACGTTAAAAAGAGAATAGGTATATCCTCTTTTATTGTTGGAATAAAACTAATTAGCTGTGTCAGAAAACTTAACTACTACATTAGGGAGGGCAAAAATTCCCTCCCAAAAAATCATACTGCTATTTATTTCAACAAATGGCTAAAAAGTTTGCTAACTTCTTCGTAATCATCTTATTTCACAAATTAAAGCGCCCCAACAACACGATGTGGTATGTATTGCTCTTCTAAATATTCAATATCTTCCTCCGATAAAGATACTTTAAGTGATCCAACAGCATCATCGAGATAATTGGTTTTAGTTGCACCAATAATTGGTGAAGTGATTCCCTTAGCAAATTGCCAAGCTAATACTATTTGTGCCATGGTTACTTCATATTTTTGTGCAAGTTCATTAACCCTTTGTACAATGCTGGTATCGGCTTTTTGAGTGCTGTCATATTTAGACTTGGCGACTTGGTCGGTTTGGCTACGTAAGGTGTCGGCTTGCCACTCTAAACGAGCAAGTCTGCCTGCGGCCAAAGGGCTATAGGGTGTTAAAGAGACATTATATTGTTGGCAGATAGGAATAAGCTCACGTTCGTCTTCACGATATAGTAAATTGTAGTGATTTTGCATCGAAACAAAAGGTGTCCGGCCATTTTGTTTGGCGGCAAGTTGCATGTTATGAAATTGGTACCCATACATAGCCGATGCTCCTAACGCACGGACTTTTCCTGCTTTGACTAGGTTGTGTAGTGCTTGCATTGTTTCTTCAATTGGTGTTGTGTAGTCAAAGCGGTGGATAATGTATAAATCGACATAGTCAGTGCCAAGTCGTTTAAGCGACTCATCGATTTCCCTTTCAATTGCGGTTTTTGATAGGTGTCCTTCGTTAAAATAGACTTTTGTTGCTAAGACGACTTTGTCACGGGCGATATTTTTTTTGATGGCTCGACCTAAATACTCTTCGCTAGTTCCTGCTGAATAAGTATTTGCGGTATCAATAAAATTAATGCCTAAATCGAGTGCATGTTTAATGATGGCTTCGCTTTCATCAGCATTAAGGGTCCATGCGTGCATTTTGCTAGCTGGGTCACCAAAACTCATACAGCCTAAACAAAAACGAGATACTTGAATATCAGAATTACCAAGTTGTACATATTCCATAAAACCCTCTCTTTTTTAGAAATTGGTTGAGTAAATGCAACATTTTCATTGTAATACACACTATTTATGGTGCTATTTTAATTGTTGTATTATTTAAGATAAATGCGATATTGCTTTATAGTATCATGAATTAAATTCACAAATAATAAACTTATGCCTAGTTTTAGGGATAAAAGGAAAATATTAAATGGTGATTATGTTGATAATGGTTATGGGGAAAGTGGATTTTATGTGACAGATTTTTTAGTAATAAAATAAAAAAGGTGCGTACAAGCACCTTTTTTATTGTAGCAAGCCGATTACTTGATAACCCTAGCAACAACACCCGCACCAACAGTACGACCACCTTCACGAATCGCAAAACGTAAACCTTCTGCCATCGCGATTGGGTGAATTAATGATACTGTCATTTTGATGTTATCACCAGGCATTACCATTTCTACGCCTTCTGGTAATTCGATAGTACCAGTTACGTCAGTTGTACGGAAGTAGAACTGTGGACGGTAACCTTTGAAGAATGGAGTATGACGACCACCTTCATCTTTGCTTAAGATATACACTTCTGATTCGAAATCTGTATGTGGAGTGATTGAACCAGGTTTTGCAAGTACTTGACCACGTTCGATTTCTTCACGTTTTGTACCACGAAGTAATACACCAACGTTTTCACCCGCACGACCTTCGTCAAGTAATTTACGGAACATTTCAACACCAGTACAAGTTGTTTTTGTAGTTGGTTTGATACCAACGATTTCAACTTCTTCACCAACTTTGATAACACCGCGTTCAACACGACCTGTTACTACTGTACCACGTCCTGAGATTGAGAATACATCTTCGATTGGTAATAAGAATGGTTTATCAATGTCACGCTCTGGCTCTGGGATATAGCTGTCTAACGCTTCTGCTAATTCAACAATTTTGTCTTCCCACTCTGCAACGCCGTTTAACGCTTGTAATGCAGAGCCACGAATTACTGGTGTATCATCACCTGGGAAGTCGTATTGAGATAGAAGTTCACGTACTTCCATTTCAACTAATTCTAATAACTCTTCATCATCAACCATATCACATTTGTTTAAGAATACGATGATGTAAGGAACGCCTACTTGACGACCTAAAAGAATGTGTTCACGAGTTTGTGGCATAGGACCATCTGTTGCTGCTACTACTAAGATAGCACCGTCCATTTGTGCCGCACCAGTGATCATGTTTTTAACATAGTCAGCATGGCCTGGGCAGTCTACGTGGGCATAGTGACGAGTTGGTGTATCGTATTCAACGTGTGACGTGTTGATGGTGATACCACGTGCTTTTTCTTCTGGTGCATTATCGATTTGATCGAATGCACGAGCTTGACCGCCGTATTTTTTAGCAAGTACAGAAGTAATTGCAGCAGTTAAAGTTGTTTTACCGTGGTCAACGTGGCCGATTGTACCAACGTTAACGTGGGGTTTTGTACGTTCAAATTTTTCTTTAGACATCTTAATGTTCCTTTATTAAATCACTTCCCTTAAGTTATTAAGGGAAGTGTTACTTTATTTAGATAAAATTATTTTGCTTTACGAGCTTCAATAATTGCGGTTGCAATATTTGTTGGTGCTTCATTGTACTTCAAGAACTCCATTGAGTAAGAAGCACGACCTTGAGTTTGTGAACGAAGGTCTGTTGCATAACCAAACATTTCTGAAAGCGGAACTTGTGCTTTAACTGTTTTACCAGTTGCAGTATCTTCCATTCCTTCGATCATACCACGACGACGGTTTAAGTCACCGATAACATCACCCATATAATCTTCTGGAGTTTCAACTTCTACTTTCATAATCGGTTCTAAAAGCACAGGTTTAGCTTTCATGAAGCCATCTTTAAATGCCATTGAACCGGCAATTTTAAATGCCATTTCTGATGAGTCAACATCATGGTAAGAACCATCAAAGATTGTGACTTCAACATCAACAATTGGGTAACCAGCAAGAACACCGTTTTTCATTTGTTCTTGACAGCCTTTATCAACTGCTGGGATGTATTCTTTAGGAACCACACCACCAACGATTTCATTGTTGAATTTGTAGCCTTCGCCACCAGCTTCTAATGGTTTTATTTTTAACCATACATGACCGTATTGACCACGACCGCCAGACTGACGAACAAATTTACCTTCTTGTTCTACTTCATTGCGAATTGTTTCACGGTAAGCAACTTGTGGTTTACCAACATTTGCTTCCACTTTAAATTCACGTTTCATACGGTCAACGATGATTTCTAAGTGAAGTTCACCCATACCAGAAATAATAGTTTGACCAGATTCTTCATCAGTATGAACACGGAATGAAGGGTCTTCTTGTGCTAGTCGACCTAAAGCAAGGCCCATTTTTTCTTGGTCAGCTTTAGTTTTTGGTTCAACAGCAACCGAAATTACTGGTTCTGGGAATTCCATTCTTTCAAGAATAATTGGTGCGCTTTCAGCACAAAGAGTATCCCCTGTTGTGACATCTTTAAGACCAATTGCAGCAGCAATATCACCTGCGCGAACTTCTTTGATTTCTTCACGTTTGTTAGCATGCATCTGAACGATACGACCAAAACGTTCTTTCTTATCTTTTACAGAGTTAAGAACAGTATCACCAGAGTTAACAACACCAGAGTAAACACGGAAGAATGTTAAGTTACCAACAAATGGGTCTGTTGCAATTTTGAAAGCTAAAGATGAAAATGGTTCATCATCACTTGAGTGACGTTCAGCAGCTTCACCATTTGGTAATTCACCTTTGATTGCAGGTACATCAGTTGGTGCTGGTAAATATTCAATAACCGCATCAAGCATGAATTGCACGCCTTTGTTTTTAAAGGCACTACCACAAGTTACTAAAATGATTTCGTTGGCAAGTACGCGTTCGCGTAATGCTGCTTTCACTTCTTGCTCAGTTAACTCTTCACCACCAAGGTATTTTTCCATTAACTCTTCGCTTGCTTCAGCTGCAGTTTCTATTAAGAAAGAACGCCATTCTTCAACTTGGTCAACCATATCAGCTGGAACATCTTCATAAGTAAATGTTACGCCTTGATCAGCATCATTCCAGTTAATTGCTTTACGTTTAAGTAAATCAATAACACCAGTAAATCCTTCTTCAGCACCGATTGGTAAAACTAAAGGAACTGGAACTGCTGCTAAACGAGTTTTAATTTGATCAACAACACGTAAGAAGTTAGCTCCCATACGGTCCATTTTGTTGACAAATGCAATACGTGGAACTTTATATTTGTTTGCTTGGCGCCATACAGTTTCTGATTGAGGTTGCACACCGCCAACCGCACAGTAAACCATTACAGCACCATCAAGAACACGCATAGAACGTTCAACTTCGATTGTAAAGTCAACGTGCCCTGGGGTATCGATGATGTTAATACGGTGTGGTTCAAATTGTTGACCCATACCAGACCAGAAAGCTGTTGTTGCCGCAGATGTGATAGTAATACCACGTTCTTGTTCTTGTTCCATCCAGTCCATGGTAGCTGCGCCATCATGAACTTCACCAATTTTGTGACTAACGCCAGTATAAAACAAAATACGTTCAGTCGTTGTTGTTTTACCTGCGTCAATATGTGCACTGATACCGATGTTACGGTAGCGTGCTATAGGGGTTGTACGAGCCATATTAATCCTCTGTTTAGAATCGTTTGCTTAATAAAACATCATTTTGGTAACCGATAGCAAATAAGGCTAGCAGTCCTAATTCAAGTCACTTAATGCAATTATAAGTGTGAATATTACCAACGATAGTGTGCAAACGCTCTATTAGCTTCAGCCATACGATGAACATCTTCGCGTTTTTTCACCGCAGCACCTTTGTTTTCAAAAGCATCCATAAGTTCATTCGCTAGGCGTAAAGCCATTGATTTATCGCCACGTTTACGTGCAGCATCTACAATCCAACGCATTGCAAGTGCATTACGACGAACTGGACGCACCTCAACAGGAACTTGGTATGTAGAACCACCAACGCGACGCGACTTAACTTCTACAGTTGGTCTTACGTTATCTAGTGCAACTTCAAAAGCTGCTAAGTGGTCTTTTCCACTACGCTCAGCTAATTTATCAAGAGCTGAATATACGATTGATTCTGCGATAGATTTTTTACCATCTATCATTAAAATATTTACAAATTTCGCCAGTAACTCTGAACCGAACTTCGGATCAGGAAGAATTTTTCTTTGACCGACAACATGACGACGTGGCATTGGAATACTCCGTTTATATGTTATAAATTTTCAGGTTTACCCAAAACTCAAATGAGTTAAATGGAATTATATAGTTTGGCCTTACTTAACGGAGTTCCATTAAGCTTTAGGTCGTTTAACACCGTATTTAGAACGGCTTTGTTTGCGATCTTTAACACCTGCGCAGTCTAATGCACCGCGAACAGTGTGGTAACGAACACCTGGTAAGTCTTTAACACGACCACCACGGATTAAAATTACACTATGTTCTTGTAGATTGTGACCTTCACCACCGATATAAGAAGTAACTTCAAAACCGTTAGTTAAACGTACACGACATACTTTACGTAATGCTGAGTTTGGTTTTTTCGGTGTAGTTGTGTAAACACGAGTACAAACACCGCGTTTTTGCGGGCATGCTTCAAGGGCAGGAACGTTGCTTTTTGCTTCCTTTAGTGCTCTTGGTTTGCGTACCAGCTGATTAATTGTTGCCATTAATAAGCTCCTGATTAATTAAAATAAATTTAAAATTGCTTTTTAGATACGTAATTAATAACTGTAAGCCAAAACCTATGTATATAAGTTTTGGGTCGCAAGATTTTAGACCCCAGGGGAGATAATGTCAAGTTTTTGCCATCAATAAGTGATTGATCTTGGTATTAATTATTTATAGAAGATAGTCGTTATTTTTATAGAAAGACACTAGTATCTGTTTATTTTTTGTTAAAAGAGCAACAGTCCCTATTGCATAGTGCGTTTTTATTGTTATTAAAAACATTAAAATGTTATTAATTTTACATTTGAATAGTCCATAAATTATAAAACGCAATTCTTCCACATAACTCGGCAACTAAAACAATAATAAAAGCAACAGAGTAAATTATTGTTGATTGCTTAGATCTATAAATATTTACAATAACCAAAACAAGTGCGAGTACTAATAATAGGCATTGAATTAACATCCAACTATATTGTTTTGAGATAAGTTCAGGTGATACTGAGGTCATTAAATTAATATAAGGAATCTTTAATAACAGAATCAATATTACACCAATAAAAAAAGCAATTATGCCAATTCGATATATCCCAAAAACTATTGCAACAATGCCTCCTAACACTAGCATAGAGGTATACATCTGAATGGCTGTGTAATAGGTATTCCACGTTTTAACCGTTGGTAGCATATAAGTAAGAGCAATCATCCAAACAAAAATTAAGCTAAAAAAGATCAACAATAAAGATAATATTTTAGAAAAATTGGGGATTTGATATATACGTTGACAAAGTGAGTTGACCAATAGCCATTTTTTACCATCATTATGATAAAAAAAATAAGTTAGTAATACACATACTAATGTTATTCCAAACAAGAGACCAAAGGAAAAAATCTCATTGCTCATCGGCGAACGACCAATACCCCAAATAACATTAAGAGCCCGAAAAGGATGACCTAAATGTAGCGAAGCAATAAGCATTGCAACAGCCATTACAATCAGAGCCGCCATATTCATTTTATTTATCTTAATTGAACTGTATGAATAATGGCTTAAAGATGATATGCCACCAATCAACACCATCCCTGCAGCTAATTGACCGAGTACCGTGAAAAACACCAATGGTAATTCGTGCATATAACTTATACCTCCTCAGGATTAAGTACTTTACCCACGGTATCGCCAGACGCTTTGGCATGTGCATGTGGTTTTATCACAATATTAGGTTTAGTAAGCTGTGAACTTGGTAATGGTGCAATATTGCATTCATCACCATAGCGGTAACGCAGTTTTTCTATTTCGTCAAAATCTAACGCACGCTGAGGGCAAGATTCAACGCATACTGGTTTTAAACCTTTAGCCACACGTTCATAACAGCCATCACATTTTGACATGACCTTTTTTTGATGATCATATTGCGGTGCTCCATAAGGACAACGCATTTCGCAATATCGACAACCAATACAAACATCTTGATTAACAACCACTAAACCATCTTGCTTTCGTTTATGCATCGCACCTGTTGGGCAACCTTTTACACAGGCTGGTTCTTCACAGTGATTACACGAGATAGATAAATAATAGGTAAAGGTATCGTTTTGCCACATACCATCAACCTGCTGCCAAGTACCTCCACCATATTCATAAACACGGCGAAAATGAACACCTAAAGCATTGTCTTTCTCGTCTTTACAACTGAGTTGGCAGGTTTTGCAACCAGTACATTTTGATGAATCAATATAAAATCCATATTGCATTTTTATTATCCGCTCTTTAATTTACGACGTTAATCCTGCAATCGATAATGGTTTAACTTCAACCAGATTGGTATGCTGTGGATTCGATTTGGCAAGCACCGTTGGGCGCAATGATGTTAAACGATTAATACAACCACCAATATCAACCCCTGCCACATTTGTTTTTGCCCACATTCCTTGTGGAATGGCTATAACACCGGGTAATATCCTTGGTGTAACTTTAGCATGAATATAAAGCCGTCCGCGATCGTTATAAACTTCAACTAGCTGACCATGTTTTATTTGCCGTTGCTCGGCATCAAATGGATTAATCCAAATACTGTTAACGACAGCTTCCCGCAGTTGCGGTAAATTAGTGTAAGTAGAATGGCATTGCCCTTTGGTATGAAACCCGATAAGTTGCAACGGATATTTTTTGCGTTTTGGTTTATCTTCGCTGCCTTCAATTGCTGGCAAATACGCAGGAATCGGGTACAGTCTATCTTCTTCATCAAGTTCCCATTCATTGGCAATGTTAGCCAATGCCTCTGAATAGATTTCTATTTTTCCGGACGGTGTATTTAATGGATTTTTAATCGGATCATCTCTGAAGGCTTTTAAACCAATTTGTGTATCACTATCGGCGAGTTTACGCTCAATTACCCCCATACCATCGGTATCGACAAAAGGAGGTAAATTAGGTTCATGTTTTCGCAATTGCTCATAACAATATTCTATCCATTCATCTTGAGTACGACCTTCCGTAAATTTATCTTTTACACCCAATTTTTCAGAAAGTTCAGTTAATACATCATAAGTTGCACGATTTTCCCAAAGCGGTTTAATTGCGCGTTGCATACGGATTAAATAACTATACGCGCCAGATGAATAAGAGTTATTAATCAAATCATTATTTTCAACTGATGACACATCAGGCAACAATAAATCGGCATATTTGGCTGATGCGGTCATATGCGTATCCCAAACAAGAATAAATTCACATTTAGATTCATCTTGCAAAATTTGGTGAGTACGATTCAGATCTGAATGTTGATTTCCCATTACATTACCAGCATAATTCCAGATAAATTTAATACCTGTATCCAACTTATCTTTACCTTTAAGGTAAGAATTTTTAGCTGTCATATTTTGCCCATCTTCAATCGCCTTAGTCCATAAAAAGAAAGGAATGCTGGTTTTAACAGGATTAGGAAGATTAAAGCTCGGTATAGGATAAATAACGCTCCCCCCCCAAGTCCCAATATTTGTACCGGGTTTACCAAATTGCCCTGTGATAATAGGTAGCGTCATAATTGCACGTGCGGTATGTTCGCCATTTTGCCAACGCTGTACGCCATAACCTTGCGAAATCCAAGCTGCCTTAGCATCAACAATATCTATCGCCAGTTTACGTATTTGTGCCGCAGGAATTCCCGTTTTTTTAGCTGCCCATTCAGGGGTTTTAGGCGTTCGGTCATAACCCAAACCTAAAAGATAAGATTTATAATCACTATAAGATGGTGCACTATCAGGCAAAGAATCAGCACGCCAACCAATACAATATTGATTAAGCATATCTTCATCAATGCGATCTTGCTCAAGTAATGTGTAGCCTATTGCAGCAACTAACGCTGCATCGGTACCGGGAATAATCGGGATCCACTCAGCATTATATGCCACCACACTTTCGCTACGACGAGGATCAATAATAATCACCCGTGCATTACTTTGTTCTAACGCATGAAAAAGTTCGGTAACTTGCCCTCCTCCCGACATTCGGGTCTCGGCAATATTATGCCCAAACATCACAACTAAATCAGAATGCTTTATCTGATCAAGTAAAGAATCCTTAGCATTACCAAAAATATAAGGACGAATAGCCGAAATTTGCCCACTAGAATAATCACCATGATAATTTAAAAAACCACCAATCGTACTTAAAAAACGCTTACACGCATTACGCCCAGAAAGATTAGCACCAGTTGTACCTGATCCATATTGATAATAAATCGCCTCGTTGCCATACTGATTAATGGTATATTTAAGTTTATTGGCAAGTAGGCTAATGGCTTCATCCCATGAAATACGTTTAAATTTACCTTCACCACGTTTGCCAATGCGTAGCATAGGATACTTTAAACGTTCAGGATCATAAGTTCGCCAACGAACAGATCTGCCACGAAGACAAGGGCGAATTTGATGTAAGCCAAAAACAGAGTCATTAATCCCATCTTCTGACGATATTTTAGTAATAATATCGTTTTTGACATGAACTTTTAAAGGGCAACGACTGCCACAATTCACTAAACAAGCACTATAAACAATCTTTTCTGCATCAGTAGGGATAGGATTTGAAATTGCATTATTAGCATCGGTACTCGGCTTTGTATAGGCAAAAGGTAATTGTATATTACTTGTCAGCGTAGCCACACCACCAATAGTTAATGATTTTTGTAAAAAATCACGCCGGCTTATTTTATTTTTAAAATTGATCACATTATTCCCTGATATTATATGGAATCTGTTGATAATAATACTAAAAAATGAATAAACAAACTAAAAACAACAAAAATTGTTATTAACTAACATGATCTCAATAGGAGGATTATCAAATAGATTGGCAATAGGTAATACTAATATTTTTATTCCCCCTTCCAATATTACAGATATTTTGGAATCAAATTTTAAAGAGAATGGAGGAAGAAAAGACTAGCATTGTTGACTTAGAAGAAGTAGCTATCCCAAGTCTCACCATATCTCAGTTACTTCGATTTTTAACGAGCGTTCCTTATACCTTATTGCTCTCCATTCTTATTACCAATATAAAACTGCCAACTATTTTAAATAATAAATGATTGATATTTTACTCATTGATAATCATAAATAATTCCCCATTCGCTAAACAATCCGCCAATCCATCGTGAGTTATTTATGTAGCTAATGCGGCGTTGATAGACATTTTCCTGCCCGGGTACCCCCTGATACCAATAATTACCATTTGCATTGGTATAATCTTGTGCTGCTGGAACAGAATATCTTTGTGAGGATGAAGATAGGGAATTACAAAATGAAACAGCATTATTATAATCCTGACCAGTGTCTCCTAGCTTTACAATAAACCAACGGTCTATTTTAAATTGGTATATTAGTTTTTTTGCTGTATCGTCATAAAGCTCAAATGTTGACGGTTTAAATGCTTTATTTCTTGAATCTTTTGTTGGCTCTTTTAAGGTCACCCGAACAATATTGCCATCTAATTCATTATTCTCGGCCGTTAATAAAAGTGTAATTCCTGTACCTGATACTGGTTTCACAGTATTGCCATTAATCGCAATCATTTTCTTTGCAGTCATACCTGCAAGCATTAACTTAAAATATAAATTATTTGCTACTGTTGTGGGAAAATTCTTCGAGGCATCACTAAGGCTTTGAACTTTAAATCCATTATCAGGATCCCATTGTTCCTTTGGACCTGCATGTCTTCCAGAACCATTGTTTAAATTAGGTTGTACATAACAAACCAAAGGCTCATCAATCTTTGGCTTAATATAATATGAATGGCTAGTTCCATTAAAATAGTTCTTGTTAGGATTGCCATATTTGGTTGATAAAAGCACATCAGTCAAACTCAGGGTTAATTTATAGGGAGCTTCACAAGGGGCTAATACATTATTAGGGTTATCTTTCACTTGCTGGGTAATATCGATATTTTTATAATTTTCCCACTTCACTCTTAATTCACCTGACGCTTTAGCATCACCATCACTGTCTGCCCAATGATGGTAGGGCTCTGCAATTAATGTATCAAGCGCAATTGTTGGATAACTCTTATTGCCTTGTGAAGAAAGAGGAATTAAGTTTTGGATATGACTAAAAGTATCAATACTAGTAGGTAATTCGATTGGATCATAGATCCTTGAACTGTCTTCTTGTACTGAAATCAACAGCCCATTAGATAGTGTAATGTTTAATAGTTCATCTAATGTTTTAATGCGGGTTTCACCACCATCCAGTGTTAAATAAGGCTTATGACCTTGAATCTCTTTTACCTAAGAAATTTACATAAACCATAAACTATTTATTATTAGTAGCAATTTTTAATGTCAAATAAAAATCATAATTAAGGTTGACTTATCGTAACAGGTAAGTAGCTATTTTTAAGATGTTTTATTTTCTTTCCATAATATTTATTTTATTATTAACAATATAAATAACGATGATTAAAGTAAAGTATAAAAGTTTTCCTTATTTAAGTTCGAGATGACTTACTCCACAATTTGATAGTTATATTGAATTTAGCCACTTAACCCAACATATACTACTTTAAGGCGTTACACACGCTGGCATGGCATAATCAGAATAACTGACAGAAATTTGCCCATAAGGCATAATTGTATACTGCTTATCATCATACAGCCCAGATGCCCAATATTCGTAAGAATTCCAATCTCCTAATTCATTCGAAGTAAACGCTCCCCACTCATTAAATAAACCACCTATCCATCTATCATCACTTTTGTAACTGAGTTGTCTCAGACTTTCATTTTTCTGCCCAGGAACCCCCCATATCCAAGAATCATTATCATCATTCGCATTAGTATAGTCACCAACACTAGGGACTCGATAATCATTACCTAAACCATTACAAAATATTTGGGCTTGAGCATAATCTACATTATTATCATTATCATAATCATATAACTGAGTTATATACCAACGACCTATTTTAAAGCTATAAAGCAACTGGTTGTGGTTACTATCGGCATAAAGCTTAAATAACGAGGGACTAAAGCTTTTGTTATCTGAATCTTTACTTGGGCCTTTTAATGTTAATTTTAGTTGCACTTCATCTTCTGATAAACTGTCCGATTTTTCTGCACTCAATAACAGCTTTACCGAGCTATCGCCACTTACCGCTGAAACGATTGTGCCATTAGCATTAATTACTTGTTCTGGTGTGATATCGGCTAACAGTAAATGGAAACTTAGATCATTTGACCCCGTGGTTGGAAAGTTTTCTTCAGGATTATGAATATTCATCACCTGAAAACCATAGCTATGGTTCCAGTATTTACCTGCCGTACCATACATATTTGGTGGTAATGCATAATTAACACGTGCAACTTTACCTAGATTAAAATAATAAGTATAAGATCTCCCTTTATAAGTCGTTTCATTTGGTATGCCATACTGAGTCGATAATTGCACATCCGTTACGTGTAGGCGTAAACTATAGGGCGCAAAGCTGGGATCAAATTTGCTTGTAGGATTATTTTTGACGAAGTCAGTAATATTGTTACCATTTACATCATACCAAGCAAGTTCAAGGCTACCGGTAACATCAATATGACCATCGCCATCATTATCGGCCCAATAATGATTTGCACTGACTATATTTTTTAAATCAATACTAGGATAACTGCTATTACCTGATAATGGCACAAGTGTTTGGACACTATTAAAATCTGCACCACTAGGTAATTCAATTACATCATAATCATCAACTACTGTTGCATTTGGATATAAATTTGATTCTCCGCCTAGAGGAACATATCCACGGCCATCAGATAATCTAATGCCTAATAATACTTCCATATATTTTTCTTCTTTGATTCGGTCATCATCAAAAGTTAAATAAGGTGCATGGCCACGTATTACATTCGTTGTTATGGCTGATAATGCACTAACATAGTGAATATGGCATACCATTAAAAATAGGTTTAATATAAAATAACGTAATACAAGCTTTATTTTATAAAAACGCCATTTGAATAAAGAATAAAAAAGAGGTAGGTTTGAAAAAGAAAATAAAGAGGGAAAAAAACAACAAAACTTTTTTACAACTAAAAATAAAATGATAAAATCCTTATAATTGTGACTGCGTTGCCACGATAGATAAGCGGCTTTTTTTAACATTTTTGATTTCCTTTTCATCTATTTATTTTATTAATAATAAATTGGAATCAACACATTCCGTTAATACCAATAAACAGCTATAAAAAAATAAATTATAAACGTTTTTACCTATTTTAGTGATAAATTTATTTTATTTGTTAATTTGTAGGAAAACGCCGAGTTGTTTACACTTCATGGTTAAAATAATCCTATAAAAACTCATAAGGCGTTTTCCCTGAAATCGCTTTATGCGGTTTAACGGTATTATAAAAATTAATAAAGCGTTTGAGTTTTTGTTTTCTCTCTTTTTAATCGTTAAATATTTGCTGATTATGCCACATCTCAATTCAAAGTTCGTATTACTCGTTCGGCTTTCCCATTTTTTTGTGGACAGGCGGGTTTGGTGAATTTTTGATTAATACGATGGCTATGACACGTTTTAACAAATAGGTGTTCGCTGTTGCCTTGATATTCTCGTCCATTATCGGAATAAATACATGTAGTGGTATAAGGACATTGGGCTAACACATCTTTTTGTAAAAATTGTGCTAAGCTAAATTGGGTTTATCAGGGTAAATACCGGCATAAAGCTCTCGTGAAAAATCATCAATGCCAACAAACAAATATTTTCTAGTTTGCTGTTTTGTTTCATTTTTAAGTAAAGGTAAACGTTTGGTATCAACGTGTAGCATTTCACCCAGATAGGTTTTGTTATAGCGTTTAGCTTGCCGTCTTAATTATCTTCAATAGATTTTTCGACTTTAACCAGACGTTTAATACCATAACGAATGGTTTTATAATGTTCATTCTTACTGGTTAATGGAACAAAAAGCTTCAATCGGGCTTTCTTTAGTATGTTATAAGAGGTAGGACGACAGACCATAAAGTGTTTAGCCAAATCAGTGACCGTTATTTTTTTATGATATAAGCGCCATATCACTTGTCTGCGATAAGGCGTTAGTTTTTTTATGTATATTCATTACCGTAATTTCTCAAACTACTGTAAGCAACGCTAGTAAATCCTACACTTTATGAGTTTTTAACGGGTTATTCTAACCATAAAGTGTAAATAATCCAGTGTTTTCTAAAAGTCACTCATCCAAGTAAAACAAGCAACCCTGTCACTAGAAGGGCGATTGAATTGAAAATCTACATCACCAAATTGAGCGAAAACATTATATCTTTTACCCTGAGATTCATTAATTACCCAATAGTCGCCAAAATCCCAACCTGCATCACGATAATCATAAATAATTCCCCATTCATTAAACAATCCTCCAACCCATTTATTAGAAGAATTCCAATAACTAATTCTGCGTTGATACGTATTGCCTTGTCCTGGCACCCCAAAGTTCCAACCAAAACCATTTGCGTTTGTATAATCTTGTACTTCAGGGACAAAATACGTTTGTGGTGAAGAAAGATTTTTACAAAACGAAAGCGCATTATTGTAATTTTGACCTGTATCCCCTGGTTTTACGATAAACCAACGTTCTATTTTAAATTGATATATCAAGTTTTTTTTTGCTGTATCACTATAAAGTTCAAATCTTGTTGGGCGAAACGTTTTATTCACTGAATTCTGTGTTGGTCCTTTTAAGGTTATCCGAACTATATTACCCTCTAATGCATTATTTTCAGCTGACAATGATAGCGTAATCCCCTTACCTAATACTGGATTTACTTTATTACCATTAATAGCAATCATTTGCCTTGCTGTCATACCTTCAAGTATTAATTTAAAATATAAATTATTTGCTCCGGTTGTAGGGAAATTCTTTGATGCATTGCCAAGGTCTTGTACTTTAAATCCATGATTTTGATCCCATTGTTCCTCTGGACCAGCATATTCGTTCGTACCATAGTTTAAATTAGGTTGAGCATAACACACTAAAGGTTTATCGATATTTGGTTTGATGTAATATGAGTGACTAGCCCCAGTGAATCGACTTTCGTATGGTATACCATACGTTGTCCATAACCTAGTGTTCGTTGCTGTTAATGTTAGTTTATAAGGTGAATTACAAATATTTAATGGCTTATTTGGTTGTTTTTTTACATCATTAGTAATATCTTTACCATTTTTGTCTTGCCATTTAATCGTTAATTGACCAGTTGCACTGATGCTACCATCCCCGTCATCATCTCGACCATAATTATATGGTGCATTAACCAAATTAGTTAACGAAACTTCAGGATAATTTGAAACAGGCACTATGGTTTGAATATCAGCGAAAGTGTCGGTTATATTTGGCATTTCTATTGGGTTATCTGTACTTGAGGTATCCACCTTTGCATTTGGGTAAAGAGCGCTATTTATACCTGATGGTATATAGCTACTATTCGGTAAATTGATGCCTAATAATCCTTCAATACTCGTTACCTTGGTCGCTCCACCATCAAACGTTAAATATGGTGCACTACCCTGTATTACTTTATTGGTCGTTGCTGATAAAGCGATTGAGTTATTAGCAGGTAAAAGAAGATAAATACAAGTAAATAGAGTTAAACGTAAAGAAAAAAATTTTAGAAATGAGAGGAGGCGTTTACATGGAGTATAAAATAGCTGTGCCTGACAATTAAAAAGCAACGATCTTAGAGAAATTAAATTTTTTGTTTGTTGAAAATTATGATTAAACGACATTATACCATTCCCTATTCTATTTTGTGAACTTATGATTATTTAAAAGAATTAAATAGTTGAGTTATTATTGACCATTAATTCATGGTGTTTCTGTAGTATTAATGTATAAAATATCACCCCATAAAGAGGGAGTTGGTTTAATTTTAAACAAAAAATAATATTATTTAAAGATAAAAAACATTCACTTTTATTAATGTTTGTTAAGATTTGTTAAACGTGTTGATTTTATTATAAATTATATTGATAATATGAAACGAAAAATAAATACAACACTTGCTCTAGATATTAAATTATCAACCGTAATTCATAATCAACAATACATTATGAATTTATTTGCACATAGAGATTTTAGGTATAAAAATCAATTAGAGGACAGTGCCAACGATTTACTCTCAAGTTGTCCATCTTAATCATTATGATTAATTTATTATGATAAATACAGTTTAGCATTGCAAATCAAGCCCCCTTCACCATTGACCTTGGTCTTATTGAACAAAGATTGGTATAATAGCCGTCATTTATTCGAATAAATAGAAAAACTATGTCACAATCTACTTATAATGCCGTTGATATTGAAGTCTTAAAAGGGCTTGATCCAGTTCGTCATCGTCCTGGAATGTACACTGACACAAGCCGACCAAACCATTTAGGGCAAGAAGTCATTGATAACAGTGTTGATGAAGCTATCGCAGGTCATGCTCGTAAAGTTAAGGTTACCCTTTTTCAAGATAATTCACTAGAAGTTATCGACGATGGGCGAGGAATGCCGGTTGATATTCATCCTGAAGAAGGTGTACCAGCGATTGAATTATTGCTTTGTCGTTTACATGCTGGCGGAAAGTTCTCGAACAAAAATTACCAATTTTCAGGTGGTTTACACGGTGTAGGTATTTCGGTAGTCAATGCATTATCAAAACGTGTTGAAGTTACAGTTCATCGTGATGGACAAGTGTACGAAATAGCTTTTGAAAACGGTAATAAAGTTGAAGAACTGCATATTACGGACACTTGTGGCCGTCGTAATACAGGTACCAAAGTTCATTTTTGGCCTGACGAAAAATATTTTGATTCACCTAGATTTTCTGTTCCACGCTTATTACATCTACTAAAAGCTAAAGCGGTGCTTTGCCCTGGCCTTGAAATTATTTTTAAAGATGAAATCAATAATACCGAACAACGTTGGTGTTATGAAGATGGCCTAAAAGATTATCTAATGGAATCTGTCAGCGGTTACTCTCTTTTACCTGAAACGCCTTTTACAGGCAATCATACTGGCGAAAAAGAAGCCGTAGAGTGGGCACTGCTTTGGATGCCCGAAGGTGGAGAATTATTAACTGAAAGTTACGTTAACTTAATCCCAACCGTACAAGGTGGCACCCATGTTAATGGTTTGCGCCAAGGATTATTAGACGCAATGCGTGAGTTTTGTGAGTTTCGCAATTTGTTACCACGAGGACTAAAATTAACCGCCGATGATATATGGGAACGCTGTGCCTATGTTATTTCACTTAAAATGCAAGAACCTCAGTTTGCGGGTCAAACTAAAGAACGCTTATCATCGCGCCAAAGTGCGGCATTTGTTTCGGCTATTGTGAAAGATGCATTTAGTCTTTGGTTGAATCAAAATGTACAAATAGCCGAATTACTAGCTGAAATGGTAATTTCAAGTGCACAAAAACGCTTAAAAGCGTCCAGAAAAGTCATTCGAAAGAAATTAACCAGTGGTCCAGCATTACCAGGCAAATTGGCCGATTGCTCATCACAAGACTTAAGTCGTACTGAACTGTTTTTAGTGGAAGGCGATTCTGCAGGAGGTTCGGCTAAACAAGCGCGAGATCGTGAATATCAAGCCATTATGCCTCTTAAAGGCAAAATCTTAAATACATGGGAAGTCTCGTCCGATGAAGTACTAGGCTCACAAGAAATCCATGATATTTCTGTTGCTATCGGTATCGATCCAGATAGCGATGATTTAAGCCAATTACGTTATGGTAAAATCTGTATTTTAGCCGATGCCGACTCAGATGGACTACATATTGCAACATTACTTTGTGCTTTATTTGTTCGGCACTTTCGTACCATGGTTGAACATGGGCATGTCTTTGTTGCTATGCCGCCGCTTTACCGCATCGATTTAGGAAAAGAAGTTCATTACGCCCTAGATGAAGAAGAAAAAGAAGGCATTTTAGAACAGCTTAAACGTAAAAAAGGCAAGCCCAATGTGCAGCGCTTTAAAGGTCTAGGTGAAATGAATCCACTACAACTACGCGAAACAACAATGGATCCCAATACGCGTCGTTTAGTACAGCTTTCGCTTGATGATGCTGAGCAAACGATGGCATTAATGGATATGCTACTTGCTAAAAAACGCTCAGAAGATCGCCGCGAATGGTTACAAGAAAAAGGCGATCAAGTTGAACTTGATGTCTAACAAACAGAATGATTTAGAGGAACAATAATGAGTGAGATAACTCATGACGGAGTAGAAATTCAGTCGTTACGCACTTTTACCGAAAGTGCCTATTTAAACTACTCAATGTATGTCATTATGGATCGTGCCTTGCCATTTATTGGAGATGGCTTAAAACCAGTGCAACGACGCATTGTTTATGCTATGTCTGAATTAGGACTTAACGCACAAGCCAAATTTAAAAAATCTGCGCGTACCGTCGGGGATGTGCTTGGTAAATATCATCCTCATGGCGATAGTGCCTGTTATGAAGCGATGGTGCTCATGGCACAACCATTTTCATATCGCTATCCATTAGTTGATGGGCAAGGTAACTGGGGGGCTCCTGATGATCCTAAATCATTCGCTGCTATGCGCTACACAGAATCACGTTTGTCAAAATATGCCGAACTACTATTAGGTGAACTAGGACAAGGAACGGTTGATTATACGCCTAACTTTGATGGTACTTTACAAGAACCTAAAATGTTACCGGCTAGATTACCTAATATTTTATTAAATGGTACAACAGGTATCGCAGTCGGCATGGCAACAGATATACCGCCTCATAACATTCGTGAAGTAGCAAATGCGGCAATTATGCTTGCCGATAACCCCAATGCGACGCTCAACGAAGTAATGACTTACATACAAGGTCCTGATTTCCCAACAGAAGCTGAAATTATTACTTCACCAGAAGACATAGCGAAAATCTATAAAACGGGTCGTGGTTCAATCCGTATGCGTGCTGTCTGGAAGAAAGAAGAAGGTGATATTGTAATTACCGATCTACCTCATCAAGTTTCGGGTGCTAAAATCTTAGAACAAATAGCTTCTCAGATGCGAGCCAAAAAACTACCTTTAATTGAAGATTTACGCGATGAGTCTGATCACGAAAATCCAATTCGTCTGGTCATTGTGCCACGTTCAAATCGAGTAGATTTAGAGCAAGTTATGAATCATCTATTTGCCACAACCGATCTCGAAAAAAGTTATCGGGTTAATATGAATATGATTGGGCTTGATAATCGCCCATCAGTAAAAGGCTTAGTTGAAATTCTTACTGAATGGCTAGAGTATCGAAAAAATACCGTCACTCGACGTTTAAATTACCGTTTAGATAAAATATTAAAACGACTCCATATTCTCGATGGCTTATTAATTGCTTTTTTAAATATTGATGAAGTCATCGAAATTATTCGTCACGAAGATGAACCTAAACAAGAATTAATTAATCGTTTTGCTTTAACTGAAATTCAAGCCGAAGCGATTTTAGAGTTAAAACTTCGCCATTTAGCCAAACTTGAAGAGATGCGCATTAAAGGCGAACAAAGTGAGCTTGCAAAAGAGCGTGATCATCTGCAAGCTTTGTTAGCTTCGCCTAAAAAATTGAGTAATTTAATTAAAAAAGAGCTAAAAGAGGATGCTGAAAAATATGGTGATGACCGTCGTTCTCCAATTGTTGAGCGCAGTGAAGCTAAAGCTATTAGTGAACAAGAGTTAACACCATCTGAACCTGTTACTGTCGTTTTATCTGAAATGGGTTGGGTAAGAACAGCAAAAGGTCATGATATTGATCCTGCTGGTTTAAGTTATAAATCCGGTGATAGTTTTAAAGCTGCCGCCAAAGGCAAAAGTAATCAACCTGTTATTTTCATCGATTCAACGGGACGTAGTTATGCTATAGAACCAAACACGTTACCATCAGCACGAAGTCAAGGCGAACCATTAACTGGTAAATTAGCACTACCTGCTGGTGCAACAGTTGAACATGTGCTCATGTCTCAAAATGATGATCAAAAATTATTACTTGCTTCAAGTGCTGGTTATGGGTTTATTGGTCAATTTAGTGATTTGATTGCTCGCAATCGTAATGGTAAAGCAATTATTAATTTGCCTAAAGAATCTAAAATATTACCACCAATTGAAATCACATCTGAAGATAGTTTACTACTATCAATCACCAAAGCAGGCCGAATGCTCATATTTCCTGTAAAAGATTTACCTGAACTTGCTAAAGGTAAAGGAAATAAAATAGTATCACTTTCAGGTGCTGATGACTGCCTTGCTTATACTATATTAATTACACAAGACACTTCAATAACGTTATATGTTGGTAAACGCAAACTTACATTATATCCTGCTGATTTACAAAAATTTAAGGCAGAGCGAGCACGAAAAGGTACACCGTTACCAAGAGGTTTACAAAAGATAGATAAAATAGAGGTGAACGAATAATATGTCTTTTATCTGGGCAATAATTGCAGGCTTTGTTTTGAGCACTGTATTAAAAACAGGATGGGGATTTATTCTTGGGCTTTTTGTTGGACCAATGCTTTACCGCACGTTTTGTAATAAATTGACCGAACAAAGAACACAAGCAAATCCAACACTTTATTTAACTGTTGTTTTTGAAGTTCTAGGTCACTTAAGTAAAGCTAAAGGGGTCGTCACACAAGATGATATTAATCTTGCCAGCCAATTTATGGATAGATTACAACTTGACCGAAACGGCCGAAAACTAGCACAAGATTCATTTAATAATGGTAAAGCAAGTGACTACCCATTAAGATCTCGTTTGGCTGAGCTATACGCACAATATCGTTTTCGACGTAATGTGTTAAATATTTTTTGTGAGCAATTGATCCAAGCCGCATTAGTTGATGGCGTTTTAGACGAAAAAGAACAACAAATTTTATTTATTGTGGCTGAAGAATTTAATATTCCACGTCAACAAATGGCAATATATATCCAAATGATGATGGGAAGTTATCACTTCCGTCAAAATGGCTATAGTAACCAACACGGACAACGAGGCCAATACCAACGCAGTAATAATTATGGAAATTATCAAGGTCGCTCACCACAATCCGACCTACAAAATGCTTACAAAATCTTAGGTGTTGCAGCTACAGCTGAAATCTCAGAAATAAAAAGAGCTTATCGTAAATTAATGAATGAGCATCATCCTGATAAGTTAGTATCGAAAGGCTTACCGAAAGAGATGCTTGAAGCCGCCAAAAAACGTGCACAAGAGATTCAAGCGGCCTATGATCTTATCAAAGCATCACGTGGATTTAAGTAGAGACTATCATCATGATGCATTGGCGATCAATTTTACGAATTATCGGTTTATTAGTATCCCTATTATCGATATTCATGTTATTACCAGCACTTGTTGCATTAATCTATCGCGATGGGGCTGGTGCAATTTTTGTTCGCTCTTTTTTTGTTGCCTTAATTTTAGGAATTGCACTATGGTTTCCTAATCGTAATCATCGCCACGAGCTGAGCACACGCGAAGGCTTTTTTATCGTCGTACTATTTTGGGTTGTTCTAGGATCAATTGGCGCTTTTCCTTTTATTTTTGATACACATATTAATTTAAATTTAAATACTGCATTTTTTGAATCATTTTCAAGCTTAACCACAACTGGTGCCACCACAATTGTTAAGTTAGATCATCTACCTAAAGCTTTACTTTTCTATCGCCAATTATTGCAATGGCTTGGAGGAATGGGGATTATCGTGCTAGCTGTTGCTATTTTACCATTACTGGGAGTAGGGGGAATGCAACTTTATCGTGCCGAAATTCCCGGTCCGCAAAAAGACAGTAAAATGCGTCCACGTATTGCTGAAACAGCTAAAACACTTTGGTCAATTTATATTTTACTAACAACGCTTTGTGCTATTTGTCTCTGGCTGGCTGGTATGAATGTATTTGATGCTGTGTCACATAGTTTCTCCACGATATCAATGGGAGGGTTTTCAACCCATGATGATAATTTAGCCTATTTTAACAGTCCAGTAATCAATTACATCGTCACCCTCTTTTTGATTTTATCTGGTTGTAATTTTGCGCTCCATTTTGCCGCACTAAGTGGCTTTTCGATTAAAGAGTACTGGCGTGATCAAGAGTTCAGAACATTTATATTTATTCTACTGATACTAGTTGCTATCTGCACAATTGTTATTTATTTCTATAAACCACACCGCCTGAGCATTGATAAAATTATTTTACAAGTGGTATCCATATCATCAACAGCAGGTTTTAGTGTCGATGATATCAACACATGGCCATCATCATTACCAATCTTTTTATTGTGCGCTTCATTTATTGGTGGTTGTGCGGGATCAACGGGTGGCGGTTTAAAAGTGGTTCGTGTGTTAATTTTGTTTATGCAAGGCTCACGTGAACTAAAGCGCCTTATTCATCCTAACGCTATTTATACTTTAAAATTAAATAATCGCGTGGTTTCTGAACGCATAATCGAAGCGATTTGGGGATTCTTTTCTGCATATACGTTGGTCTTTTTAGTTAGCTTATTTATTATTATGGCAACAGGCATTGATGCCACTGATTCTTTTTATATAGTAGCATCATCACTGAACAATTTGGGGGTCGGTCTTGGTAGTGTAAGTGATAATTTTGCTAGTGTCAGTGATATAGTAAAATGGGTAATGGTGGTTGACATGTTATTTGGGCGATTAGAAATATTTACCTTACTAGTTTTATTCACACCAACATTTTGGAAAAGCTAAATTTATACTGAAACACATAGTTACCTGAAAGTTTTTAACAAGATATGCAATTTTTATAAATATTTTATTGATTATTTGCTCAATTACAGACAGAATTACAACGCAGCATGTGCTGTATTTATTAGAGGTAATCACCTGACATATGGAATGGATCATGGATCCTACAATCTGGATTGGCTTATCCACTCTGGTTGTACTTGAAATCGTCCTTGGTATTGATAACATTGTTTTTATAGCCATTCTTGCCGAGAAACTTCCACCCCAACAACGAGATAAAGCCCGCGTTACCGGTCTTGCCTTTGCATTAATCACTCGAATTTTATTATTAATGTTTACGGGTTGGTTAGTCACACTCACTACACCGCTATTTTCAATATCCAAGATCAGTTTTAATGCCCGACAACTAATTATGCTAATTGGTGGTATATTTTTGTTATTTAAAGCTACCATGGAGCTCAATGAACGCCTTGAAGGCACATCAAATGAAGATGGTAAACCTAAAAAGACATCCCACTTCTGGACTGTCGTTGCTCAAATAGTTGTACTTGATGCTGTGTTCTCGCTTGATTCAGTTATTACAGCTGTTGGAATGGTCGAACATATCCCAGTGATGATTATTGCCGTTTGTATAGCAATAGGCATTATGATGGTTGCAAGCAAACCATTGGCTAATTTTGTCAATGCCCATCCAACCATTGTGATCCTATGCTTGAGCTTCTTATTAATGATAGGATTTAGCCTTGTTGCCGAAGGTTTTGATTTTATTATTCCAAAAGGTTACTTATATGCGGCGATCGGTTTCTCAATCATGATTGAATTTTTTAATCAATTAGCCATATTAAATCGCCGTAAAGCATTAAATAAAAAACCGCTACGAGAACGAACTGCCGAAGCTATTTTACATCTACTAAAAGGTGATGCTGAGGAAGATCCCGATACTCATAATATTGATATCGTATCCGATGCTAATAAAAAAGTATCAGTGTTTAATCATCAAGAACTCAGCATGGTTGAACGAGTACTTGGACTTGCACAGCGTTCGGTCAGTAGCATTATGACATCTCGACTTGATGTTGATATGATCAATATTAATGACGATCGTGATGTTATAATAAAAGAAATCTTTGATAATCCCCATTCTCGTTTAGTTGTCACTGATAATGACTCAATTGATGAGCCTTTAGGCATTATCCAAGTTAATGACCTTTTAAAAGATGTGCTACAAAGCAAAGCACCGATCGATATACACTCACTAATCAAACAACCTTTAATCTTTCCAGAAACCGTATCGTTACTGGTTGCATTAGAACAATTTAAAAAGGCCAAAACTCATTTTGCTTTTGTGGTTGATGAATTTGGTTCAATGCAAGGGGTTGTTTCGGTAACGGATATTATCGAAACCATTGCTGGTGATTTTCCAACAGAAGAAGAGGAAATTGATGCTAAACATGATATTCAATGTCTAGATGATAATAGCTGGATTGCTAATGGTTATATTCCAGTTGAAGAGCTAGTCCGTTTTGTACCAATACCGATTGATGATAAACGTGAATATCATACCCTAGCAGGGCTATTAATGGAAAAAGCTCAACATTTACTCAATGTTGGTGAAACTTTGCAAATTGGTGATTACTTATTTGAAGTAGCTGAAATAGAAAGTCATAGAATTCTTAAAGTAAAAATCACGTTAAATAAACCTGATTCTGTAGCATTATAATACAGCAAAGAGAAATAACTAGAATAACGCTTGACCAAAATAAATAACTAGCAATAATTGACGCTGAAACATTTTTGTTTAATTGAAGGTGCGGAGTAAGTACTCCTCATCTTTTTTATTTTCCCCTTTAGTAAAAAAATAGGTAAAACTGTTTATAAACTTTTATTCTTACTTATCAATCTAAATTAGGCCTAAACTTATGAAGTCAATATTCGAAAAAACCTTTCAATTGAAAGAGAAAAAAACAACTATCGGTACTGAAATTATCGCTGGTTGTACTACCTTTTTAACAATGGTTTATATCATCTTCGTGAATCCTTCCATCTTATCAGCAACAGGTATGGATACTTCTGCTGTTTTTGTTCTAACTTGTATCGTAACAGCCTTTGCTACCATTTTAATGGGGCTATTTGCCAATTTACCAATTGCATTAGCACCTGCCATGGGGCTTAATGTCTTTTTTGCCTATGGCATATGTGGGGCAATGGGCTATTCTTGGCAAATTGGTATGGGAGCGATATTTTGGGGTTCTTTAATCTTTTTTGCGTTATCACTATTTAAAGTTCGTCACTGGTTAATTGAACATATTCCACAATGTTTGCGTGTAGGTATTAGTGCAGGTATTGGACTATTTATTGCTTTTATGGGATTTCAAAATATGGGTATTGTAGTAGCTTCTCCTTCCACACTATTAACTATGGGGAATATCTTATCGCTTAAAGTCCTATTAGGATCACTAGGTTTTTTCATCATTGTTATTTTAGCGGCTCGTAACTTTCATGCAGCAGTATTAATTTCAATTTTAGTTGTAACTTTATTAGCACTATGGCTCGATCCAAATATTACTTACCAAGGTATTATATCTATGCCACCAAGTGTAACTAGTGTTGTTGGTCATGTAGATTTAGCAGGTTCGCTTAATATCGGTATCATGGGCGTTATTTTTTCAATAATGATTGTCAGCTTATTCGACTCATCAGGCACTATTTTAGCACTAACAGATAAAGCAGGAATTAGTGACGAAAAAGGTCGATTCCCCAAAATGCGTCAAGCGCTGTTAATTGATAGTTTTAGCTCCTCTTTGGGTGGATTATTTGGTACATCATCAGTGTTAACTTATATTGAAAGTTCCGCAGGTATCTCTGTGGGCGGTCGAACAGGATTAACCGCAGTAGTAGTTGGACTATTATTCTTATTGGTAGCCTTTTTCTCGCCACTGGCACATTTAGTACCTACCTATGCAACATCAGGCGCACTTATCTTTGTTGGGATCTTAATGGTTTCAAGCCTAGTTAAAGTTAACTGGTCTGACTTAACAGAGGCAACACCCGCTTTTATTACAGCAATCATGATGCCATTTGCGTTTGCAATTACTGAAGGAGTTGCACTGGGTTTTATCTCTTACGTAGTGTTAAAAACCTTTACTGGCAAATTTAAACAATTAAATCTTTGTGTAATAATTTTTGCTTTACTATTTGTTTTAAAATTTATTTTTATTGATCATCATTAAAAACGACTCCCCATCGTTACTTCCGATGGGGAAATTTTTCAAGAAATTAACGCATTTATTGGGCTATACCCAGTACCTCACGAAAAAGTGATATTGATTTGTTTCTATATAAATATCATCATTTGGTTGAAAATGCTTTTGCTAGGCTGAAACCTTATCGAGGTATAGCAAAACGCTACGATAAGCTAGCAAGAAATTATCCGTATGGCCTCATTAGCATGTTGCATGAGATGTTAAAAATGTCAAGGATGCCCATGGTTAATACAAAGGATCAACTCCATTTAGCTCTCTAATGATGAAATTTCCTGTTTTTCCAACGTCTAGTGTTGTTTTTAGCCATGGCAAAATTGTATGCATTTGTTCGTGTAATTTCCATGGTGGGTTAATTACTATCATCCCTGATGCTGTCATGCCTTTTTGGTTATTATCAGGCTTTATTGCCAGCTCAAATTGTGAAATTCGTTTTATGCCTAAGTTAACAATATTATCAATCATTTTTTGAGTTTGTGTACGAGATACCACAGGATACCAAATTAAGTAAACACCTGTTGCAAAACGTTTATATGCTTCAAATAATGCTGCAGGGATTTTTTGATAATCGTCTTTAATTTCATAAGAAGGATCAATCAATATTATTCCACGACGAGATAGTGGAGGTAACTTTGATTTTAATTGGGAAAATCCATCTTCACGTAAAACTTTTGTTCGTTTATCTTTACTAAATTCTTGTTTTAATAAAGGGTAATCAGTTGGGTGTAACTCTGTAAGGTTGAGCTTGTCTTGTTCACGTAATAATTGCTTGGCAATTAATGGTGAACCAGGATAATATTTTATTTCCTCAAAAGGATTATAGCGTCTTAGTACCGATATGTATGTATTAAGCAATTCAGGAATATTAGATTGTTGCCATAGTAAATTAATTCCTGATAAATATTCACCCGTTTTTTCTGCATGCTCACTTCTTAATAGATATCGTCCAGCCCCCGAGTGTGTATCTAAATATAAAAAAGGCTTTTCTTTTTCCTTTAATGATTCAATACATAATGTTAAAACAATATGTTTTAATACATCTGCATGATTTCCTGCATGGTAACTGTGGCGGTAGCTTAGCATAGGGAATCTACTCTCTTTTTTTCATTTTTTTGCATATAAAAGGTTATTAAGGATAAACAAAGAAGACAAGGAATTTCCATTAATTCTTCAATGAGATCTTTTCGCTCTTTTGTTATAACTAGAAATTCATGTCCAATACGGCGATGTTCAGCAATATCAGCTATACCTAAGAATAAAAAAGCAAAGAATATATGCCAAAATGGTATTTTTTCGTATTTGTAGCGACGAGCAATTTCTCGGCGAATGGTGGGTAAAAATATACTTAGTATTGGGATCGCTATTAATATACTCGCAATGATTTTATAATAGAAACGAGGTACCTCAGGGAAAAAGTCTCTTCCCCAACTAATTCCTCGACCAAAAAGCATAAACCACCAGAAAATTGTCCAAATCCAAAATCTATAAAGCTCAGAATGTTCAGATACTCGTTTTGCATAATAATAGGTATAACAGCACATAAATAATAAGAAGAGAGATTGAATATGTTCAATCACTACAACCGTCATTCCATTGTATAAAGGTATGAACCAATTTCCCGTAATATATAGGATAATGCCAAGAGTGAGAATTAATAACGAACTTTTGTAAAAATGAAAATCTAACTTACACATATAATATCTTAGTACTAAATGGCTCTTTTAAGTTTGAGTATAGTACCGCATTTACGACATAAATAACTAGTTTTATTATTTTGAATTTTGTTGTGTCTTATTGAGGTTAATTGATGTTGTTGACAACTGCAGTAGTATAAATAAGTATTGCGTTGAATAGGAAAACGGTGAGTTGTTGCAGGGATTTTTCCTAATATTTCTGACATAATATATTGCCATTCTTTACCATGTGGTTTTACTTTGCCAAACTCTTTAAAGACAATGAGATGTGCTAATTCGTGAGGCACAACTTCCTCAATAAATTGAGTACCATTATCTAGCAACATAATCGAATTAAGTTGAATTTCCCAACGTGTTAAAAAGGCACTACCAGCAATACTGCCTTTGGGTTTATAAATGATCTTAGGCTCTTTATATTGGGAATGTAGACGTTGATTGGCTTGCATTAAGTGAGTTCTTAAACAAGCCATAGTTTGATTATGTAAATAAATTGGTATGCGTTTATAGTCCTGCTGCATCACGTAGTAGTGCCGCTTTATCAGTTTTTTCCCAAGGGAATATATCTCGACCAAAATGACCGTAACTTGCAGTTTGTTGATAGATCGGTTGAATTAGCTCAAGCATTTGGATCAATCCATAAGGTCTTAAATCAAAGAATTCTTTAATAAGCGATACAATTTTATCGTGATGGATTTTTTCTGTGCCGAAAGTATTGACATAGATTGATGTAGGATTGGCAATACCAATTGCATAAGATATTTGTAATTCACATCTGTCAGCAAGTCCTGCAGCAACAATATTCTTTGCAACATAGCGTGCGGCATAAGCTGCTGAGCGGTCAACTTTTGAAGGATCTTTTCCAGAAAAGGCACCACCACCATGACGAGCTGCTCCACCGTACGTATCGACAATGATTTTGCGTCCAGTTAGTCCACAGTCTCCCATAGGGCCACCAATAACAAAACGTCCAGTTGGATTAATAAAGTATTTTGTTCTAGGTGTTAACCATTCGGCTGGCAATGTCGGTTTAATGATTTCTTCCATGACGGCTTCATGTAATGCTTTTTGCTCAATACCTTCTGAATGCTGAGTTGATAGAACGATTGTATCAACACCTTTTATCCGACCGTCTTGGTAAATTAATGTTACTTGGCTTTTTGCATCAGGTCTTAACCAAGGAAGTGTACCATTTTTTCTAACTTCTGCCTGGCGGCGCATTAAGTCATGAGCATAGCTTATAGCAGCAGGCATTAGATTTGGCATTTCATTGGTAGCATAACCAAACATAATACCTTGGTCACCAGCACCTTGAGCTAGAGGGTCATTTTTATCAACCCCTTGATTGATATCAGGAGATTGTTTGCCAATGGCATTGAGCACCGCACATGAATTTGCATCAAATCCCATTTCTGAACTGGTATATCCAATGTCATTAATTGTTTTTCGAGTTAATTCTTCAATGTCCACCCAAGCTGAAGTAGTGATTTCACCGCCAACTAAGGCCATACCTGTTTTTACATATGTTTCGCAAGCAACACGCGCTTTTGGATCTTGTTTTAAAATTGCATCAAGTACAGCATCAGATATCTGATCGGCAATTTTATCTGGATGACCTTCTGAAACAGATTCCGAAGTAAATAGAAACTCTGACATAGAATACCCTCTTAACTTATTCTTGCACAATGCTTGGAATATAATATTTAGTTTTAGTATATATTTATTTTAGCAGTTTTACCGTCTAGACGTCTAGCCCATAATTTATGGAACTAAATGCAACATTAGCTTGGGTAAAATACTTGCATTAATTTTTAATCAATTTACGATATGAAGCGTTTCTAATTTATTATTTAATGTCCTATAGCTAAAATGAATATCGTAAAACAATCGCCTTCAGTGTTAGTATTTGATTCAGGTATTGGTGGTTTATCTGTTTATAATGAAATTTACAATAAAATACCTAATGCACACTATATCTATGTATTCGATAATGAGATGTTCCCTTATGGTGATAAATCATCAGAGTTTTTAATTAATAGAGTGAACTCTGTCATTGAGGCTGTTACTAAATTTTATCCAATTGATTTAGCTGTTATTGCTTGCAATACAGCTAGTACTATTTGTTTGCCTAGTTTGCGCGCTAAATTTTCTTTTCCTATTATTGGCGTTGTACCAGCAATTAAACCAGCTAGCTTACTTACTAAAAATAAATGTATAGGATTATTAGCAACAAAAGCAACAGTTGAAAGGACTTATATAACTGATTTAATACAGCAATTTGCCGCGCATTGTACAGTTAGATTGTTAGGTTTATCGGAATTAGCACTTATAGCCGAAAATAAATTGCAAGGTATTACTGTAGATATGAAACAGTTAAAAGAACTAATGCAACCTTGGCTTGGGCTACAAACAATCCCTGATACAATAGTACTAGGTTGTACGCATTATCCTTTTATTAAAACAGAATTACAGACGCTTTTTCCTCAAACGAGATTAATAGATTCAGGCTATGCGATTGCAATAAGGGTCTGTAATTTACTAAATGATAAATATAGACTAGACCAAATAGTTCCTTCTGCGTCCGAAAATATTGTATTAAGTACAGTTTATACTCAGTCTGTAGAAAAGTTGATTAAAAAATTAGCTGATTATAATCTTAATAAATATCATACTATTAAAATTTAACGGATTAAAATTTGCGCGACCAGATGATTGTTTTATCTTTTTTGCTTGCTAAAAAAAAAGAAGTCCCTATAATGCGCATCCACTGACACGCAGTCAGCGACAAGCAGACGGAAAGTTAGTGATTAAGTGAGATCGAAAATTTAAAAAAAAGATCTTGACGAATAAAAAGGTGTGGTGTAGTATACGCAACCCTTGAGACAGCAAACTGAATCAACGAAAGGTTGATGAAGAAGTAAAAGCTGTTAGCTCTTTAAAAAGAAGAAACAGACAATCTGTGTGGGCACTTGCGAGACAAAAGATTAAAAGTCTACGGACTTAAAAGATAAAAGTCTTGATAAGTGACACTGAAGATTCATTTGAATATGTCAGAGACAGTTATTGAGTATCAAACTTTAAATTGAAGAGTTTGATCATGGCTCAGATTGAACGCTGGCGGCAGGCTTAACACATGCAAGTCGAACGGTAACATGAGTGCTTGCACTTGATGACGAGTGGCGGACGGGTGAGTAAGGTATGGGGATCTGCCGAATGGAGGGGGACAACAGTTGGAAACGACTGCTAATACCGCATAAAGTTGAGAGACCAAAGCATGGGACCTTAGGGCCATGCGCCATTTGATGAACCCATATGGGATTAGCTAGTTGGTGGGGTAAGGGCTCACCAAGGCGACGATCTCTAGCTGGTCTGAGAGGATGACCAGCCACACTGGAACTGAGACACGGTCCAGACTCCTACGGGAGGCAGCAGTGGGGAATATTGCACAATGGGGGGAACCCTGATGCAGCCATGCCGCGTGTATGAAGAAGGCCTTCGGGTTGTAAAGTACTTTCGGTGATGAGGAAGGAGATGTATC
>NZ_LZHC01000048.1:0-1741 GCF_001690535.1 Gilliamella sp. Bif1-4
CATAGATATCATCTTGTCTAATATAAGACTCAATCAAATAACGTCCTGTTTTGATATTTTTTTTAATCGCTTTAGTCATGAGTCCCGTATTTTCATTAAACTCAATTTCAGAGGTATAAATAATATTATGATTATTATCGTATTTTTCTATATTAAACTGCTTTATATTATTATTTGGCCAGTAATCATAGGTATAATGACTAATTAATGCTAAAGGTCTTTTTTGAATACTGACTACAATGCCGTGTTTTTTTTCAACTCTCAAATAACAAGGTAACTCAAATACCTCTTCAAATGAAGCTTGCTGATGTAATTGCTTATGTTCATCTAGCGTATAAAAATAGATACCATCCTCTAGTGATTGAAAAGAGTCTGTTGGATACATTATTTCAATAATATTTCGCTTACGTTGCCATACATCATTATATTGATAGTTTTTATTTAATTTCACCTGTGCAATACTTTGAATCCCCTCTCTATACATTCTTGGTTTGGTTTCTAGACCAACAAGTGATGAAAATAAATTTTTTTCAGGGTAACTGTCTTCATTATCAAGGAAAAGCATAAAATCATGTTGAAAATAAATTTTACCTGGAACGATATTTTGTTGTTTTAATTTGTTGATTATTTGTATTTTTTTGTCTTTGTTTT
The DNA here is from genome assembly GCF_001690535.1 of Gilliamella sp. Bif1-4. NCBI lineage: Bacteria > Pseudomonadati > Pseudomonadota > Gammaproteobacteria > Orbales > Orbaceae > Gilliamella > Gilliamella sp. Bif1-4. Next base: position 652 of record NZ_LZHC01000048.1, read on the forward strand.
TTGCTTCAGCGAAAGTGGGTTGGCTGTTTGATACCCAAGCAAAAAAACAGATTAGGGAAATTGTTATTATCTTTTTCATATTGTTTTGGTTTTTTCTAAATAGTCAGTAAGGTACATTAATTTAATTAGGCTTACAAATCAAAAATATCGCATCGCTTATGGCATTTGAATTTATTGTACGGATAAGGCTCGTCTAAATCTTTTTCAAAATCAAAGATTTCTTCCGGCTCCCAACGTTTAGTTTTAATCACTTTGCCATCTTTATTTAATATTTGATTTTCTACACGGTTTGAATCGTCATGACGAATTACATGATTGGTTTTGATTCCTTTTCCATCAAAATAATCATCAATTTCATAGATATCATCTTGTCTAATATAAGACTCAATCAAATAACGTCCTGTTTTGATATTTTTTTTAATCGCTTTAGTCATGAGTCCCGTATTTTCATTAAACTCAATTTCAGAGGTATAAATAATATTATGATTATTATCGTATTTTTCTATATTAAACTGCTTTATATTATTATTTGGCCAGTAATCATAGGTATAATGACTAATTAATGCTAAAGGTCTTTTTTGAATACTGACTACAATGCCGTGTTTTTTTTCAACTCTCAAATAACAAGGTAACTCAAATACCTCTTCAAATGAAGCTTGCTGATGTAATTGCTTATGTTCATCTAGCGTATAAAAATAGATACCATCCTCTAGTGATTGAAAAGAGTCTGTTGGATACATTATTTCAATAATATTTCGCTTACGTTGCCATACATCATTATATTGATAGTTTTTATTTAATTTCACCTGTGCAATACTTTGAATCCCCTCTCTATACATTCTTGGTTTGGTTTCTAGACCAACAAGTGATGAAAATAAATTTTTTTCAGGGTAACTGTCTTCATTATCAAGGAAAAGCATAAAATCATGTTGAAAATAAATTTTACCTGGAACGATATTTTGTTGTTTTAATTTGTTGATTATTTGTATTTTTTTGTCTTTGTTTTTTGCTTCAGCGAAAGTGGGTTGGCTGTTTGATACCCAAGCAAAAAAACAGATTAGGGAAATTGTTATTATCTTTTTCATATTGT
>NZ_LZHC01000049.1:0-366 GCF_001690535.1 Gilliamella sp. Bif1-4
ATATTTTGGCGAGGATCAACCTTCAGCCATTAATACATCTACTGCATTAATACTAACTGGTCCACCAATTTCACTTGGACGTACTAGATACCAAGCGGCTCTAGCTAAATTATTATTCTCAACCGCATTTTTCCCTGCAGCAACGCCTGTATTGATATCTTGGATATCACCACCGGCAGCGGCTATTGCAAGGCCTGTCGCTAGCTGTGATAGGGCGCTGATTTGTTGTCTTTCTTCTTGTGATAATTCCGCTACTGTTTTACCTGGGTAAAGAATACCCATGATAACCTCAGCACCACGTTCACTTGCAGCAGCACCTAAGCCACCCACTAGAGCTGAGTTGCCTTGTAGCTCGGCTACCACCGC
>NZ_LZHC01000050.1:0-843 GCF_001690535.1 Gilliamella sp. Bif1-4
AAAGACCTAAGTATTAAAGGCAGTGATGTCATCGCCCAACAAAACATCAAATTACAAGGCGAAAACGTCAATATCGAAGCATTAGATGCGAAAACGACGTATCAAGAAGAGTATGAGCGCAAAAAATCAGGGCTTACTGTTTCGATAACAGGCACGGCGAGTGATATTTACAACGCCAACCAAACCCGAGAGCAAGCGAAAAAGCAGACCAATGAGAAAACCAAAGCGCTGATGAATATTAAAGCGGGGTTACAAGCGGGTAATGCGGCGCTAGAGGGCGGTGCTAATTTACAAAATGGTACGCCACAAGCCTCCATTGGCATTAATGTCAGTTTGGGCAGTGAAAAGACCAAACGCACGGTAAACCAAGAGCAACACACCGTAGTAAGTAGTGGCGTCTCAGCGGGGCATAACCTCAGCATTATTGCGACGGGCAATGGTCAAAAAGAGCGTGGCGATATCAATATCATTGGCAGTCAGGTATCTGCCGGTCATGATGTAATGCTCAAAGCGAACCATGATGTTAACATCATCGGACAAGAAAACACGACCAAAACTGACACTAAAGAGAAGAATAGCAGTGGCTCGGTAGGCGTGGGCTATAACTTTGGTGGAGAAAAAAATGGCTTTACCATCTCGGCCAGTGCCAGCCAAAGCAAATCCCGCGAAAAAGGTAACGGTACCGATTGGACAGAAAGTGTGGTAGAGGCAGGCAATAAGCTTACGATTATCACGGGTAATGACGCCAACATTGTTGCAGGGCAAGTGAAAGGCGATAGGGTGGTGGCTGATATAGGTCATGACCTTAATATTGAATCGAAACAAGACAGCGATGAGTTCCAC
>NZ_LZHC01000051.1:0-431 GCF_001690535.1 Gilliamella sp. Bif1-4
CCACAAGCCTCCATTGGCATTAATGTCAGTTTGGGCAGTGAAAAGACCAAACGAACGGTAAACCAAGAGCAACACACCGTAGTAAGTAGTGGCGTCTCAGCGGGGCATAACCTCAGCATTATTGCGACGGGCAATGGTCAAAAAGAGCGTGGCGATATCAATATCATTGGCAGTCAGGTATCTGCCGGTCATGATGTAATGCTCAAAGCGAACCATGATGTTAACATCATCGGACAAGAAAACACGACCAAAACTGACACTAAAGAGAAGAATAGCAGTGGCTCGGTAGGCGTGGGCTATAACTTTGGTGGAGAAAAAAATGGCTTTACCATCTCGGCCAGTGCCAGCCAAAGCAAATCCCGCGAAAAAGGTAACGGTACCGATTGGACAGAAAGTGTGGTAGAGGCAGGCAATAAGCTTACGATTATCAC
>NZ_LZHC01000052.1:0-1655 GCF_001690535.1 Gilliamella sp. Bif1-4
AAAGCCCGTTTGGGTGCGCCAAGCCTGCTTCATGATGCAAGAGAAGCAGGCTATCAAGTTTCAGAAAGGACAATTAGCCGTGTTTTGCAACAATTGGGATTACGGAGTAAAGCAGCACGTAAATTCAAGCATAAAACAGACAAGGCTCATCACAATATTGCGCCCAACACGTTAGATAGGCAATTTAATCCTGATAAGCCTAATAAAACATGGGTAACCGATATTACTTATATTAAAACGGGTGAAGGTTGGTTATATTTGTCGGTGATTATCGATTTATATGGACGAAAAGTGATTGCTAGGCAAACCAGTCGCTACATAGACCGCCATTTAGTGTGTAATACATTAAAACAAGCTTTATTTCGGCGTCACTTTCCTAAAAATGTACTCATTCATAGTGACCAAGGAAGCCAATATTGCAGTGCTGATTTCAAGCAATTATTGTTACAATATGGGCTAAGGCAAAGCATGAGTCGAAGAGGCAACTGCTTTGATAATGCGGTTGTTGAGAGTTTTTTTCATACACTCAAAACACATATTATTCATGACTGTTACTACAAAACGAGGAAGCAGGCTAATAAAGCACTATTTGAATATATTGAAATCTATTATAATCGGATACGCCGTCATTCAGCCAATGGCTGGGTATCACCTGAACAATATGAACAACAATATTACCAAAACGAAAAAATGATAGAGGCGGGCACTGTCTAATATTTTGGCGAGGATCATCTCCTGAAAGATCATCAAGTAATCCTCACGGAGGAAGTGCTTGGAAATTATTTGATAAAGCAGGGAATAGAAAGGGTACTTTAAATGAAAACGGAGTATATTTAAGACCATGATAGATAAAAACTTTATAGATTTTTTGTTGTCTACAAATTTAGATGATAATGATTTTTTGAAAAAATATTATTTGAATATTCATGTTTCTTACTTTGATCATTTTTTGGATGAAGATGAATATTATAATACTGAATTAATCGCATATGTTGATGCAATTAAGGATCCAAAAAAATTAAATCTATTTAATTCCATTGAACAAAAGTTTGTAAATTTCTATAAAAAATTATACGAATTATCTAATAAAAAAGTGAGTTTATATAATGATGAAGGTAAAATTGCTCCAATTGATTCATATAATAAATTTAACCATTATATCCTTGATGCTATGAAAGAAAAAACTCTATGCACAATAGTTTTTCCATCATTAGAGTTATTTACATTAACTGGTTTTGATTTGACTCATTCTTTTTTTATATTAAAGCATGATTGTGAACAGGAGTTTATTTTAGAGAGAAAAATAGAAGCTATAGCAAATTCTATTGGATTACATGTTATTTAATGATCCCATTCTATATTTTTTATTTTTAGACCCTATAAATAAATTTGTGTATTTGCTGATTTTTAAACTACTCTATTGAGTAAAAAAGAGGTAAATACAAATCGACGAAAAAAGACTAAGAGAAATGGCAGCCGAGCTTGCCAAAGGAATAAAAAACCAAGAAGATTTAGGTAAATTAACTGGTTTTATGAATAAACTGGTGAGTGAAACGGCCTTAAATACTGAAATGGCCGAACATCTTGAACATGAAAAAAAATAAGAAGAAGCATGGCAGTAATAGCCACAATGGTTATAGCGGTTATAGCAAAAA
>NZ_LZHC01000053.1:0-3585 GCF_001690535.1 Gilliamella sp. Bif1-4
GTCTATGTAGCGACTGGTTTGCCTAGCAATCACTTTTCGTCCATATAAATCGATAATCACCGACAAATATAACCAACCTTCACCCGTTTTAATATAAGTAATATCGGTTACCCATGTTTTATTAGGCTTATCAGGATTAAATTGCCTATCTAACGTGTTGGGCGCAATATTGTGATGAGCCTTGTCTGTTTTATGCTTGAATTTACGTGCTGCTTTACTCCGTAATCCCAATTGTTGCAAAACACGGCTAATTGTCCTTTCTGAAACTTGATAGCCTGCTTCTCTTGCATCATGAAGCAGGCTTGGCGCACCCAAACGGGCTTTATGTTGCCAATACTGCTTTTGGATATACTCGCTGAGTTTAACTGATTTGTTTGCTCTTTTTAACCAAGCATAATAACCCGATGAACTGACACCAAGTAATGAGCATATCCTAGTAACGGGATAGCAGGTTAAATGATTTTTCATATAAGCGTACTTCATCGACTTGGATTGTTGATGAAGTACACATGCGCCTTTTTTAGTATATCATTAGCCATTTTCAGTTCTTTAATCTCTTTTTCTAACGCCATAATCCGCTGTTGCTCAGCGGTTAACTCTCGACGGCTGGTTTTATTCGGGGAAAGTTGCCTAATCCATTTATCTAGGGTTGATTTACCCACACCTAGATGATTGGCAAGTTCGCTGATAGAAAGGTGTGCATTAGATAACGCATAATCCACTGATTGTTGTTTGAATTCGATATTAAATTTTTTGACCATGATATTTGTCTCCTATGATTTTTGTTTATACCATAGAGGCAACTTTTGTCCACTTTTTTGGCGAGGATCATCTTTATTAGAATTAAATACTGCTTTAAGTCGATTTGGTGCCAAAAGTACAAATAAACAATTCCAACAATTTATAAAAGAAAAAGTTGAGAATAATGTAGCAACATCTCAAAAAGGCAATAAATCAAGTAAGTTTGGCGAGCATGCCAAAAATGAAAAAGAATTAAATGCTGGAAAAGGGAAAAATGTTAGTAACCCTACTGTAAAACCAGGTGCTAATTTTGCCCCAGGTGCAAACCCAAACTTAACTGTTAATATGAATCAACAAAACAAACATATTGTTGGTACTAATGAGCATAAAACGGCAAATGCAAGCGCTTCTATACCAAGGAGTACTATTGATTCAAATATTGATGTTCAGCAATTGGTTAATAATTATGCTGGGACTGGAAGTGTGAAAGGAAAAATACCTTTAGGTCAACCAGGCTCAAAAGAAAATATATCTGCAAATCAATTTATAGGTAAATACTATGATCACAATATTAATATATTTGTACCGACAAAGAATTTCACAATCCACTATTCAAAAAAAGGAGTACATATCGTACCAGCGAGGCCATGAATTATGAATAATGAAGTATCAATAAATATAAGAAATCAAATTAATCAAAGTGTCATGTATAGTTTACTTGGCAGAGCAACAAAAAAAATGAGAGGCATTACAGCAGAATTAAATAAAGATAATTTATTAACAATAAAAATGTTTTTTGATAATAACTTATCAGAAGAAGAGGAAGAAGAAATGCAGATAGCTAATACTGAAGTTGTAGCTGATTTTTTCAATGATTTTAAAGATATCTATCTTGATTTATTGGTTGTACATAAATCAATAGATATTTATGATCAAAAAGGCAATTTAGGTTGGTTTTATTTGCGTAAAGAATATTAGCAATAATTAACTGAGTCATTATTATTTTAAACAGACTAAGAAGATCCCCATCTAAAAGATGGGATATTTTTTATTTTCTAGATCTTCATCGAAAGTTTAATAATTGACTGTAATAGCTTACTCTGACACACACCTTATAAAACTTTTATCTATTTGGTGACAGTTAACATTGTCACCAAATCCTATAATTTAAATAAAACATTAACATCAAAATAACGCATGGCGATGTAATGATAAGTGGTGCGCAGTTAGCCGCCGGTGAAAATATCATTATTGAAGCCAATCGTGATGTCAATATTACCACCTCAACCGATAAGCAAAACGAGCACAATAAATCCAGCAGTAAACAGACCAATATCACCTTAGGGGTACCTACTGCTGGCTCAAGTATTCGCTTTATTAATGGCAGTCCAAATCATGGAGTGGGCATGTTACCGTATGGTGACCAACGTAACGGTGAACAACATCATGCCGATGCCACAGCGCAAAATCCATCTTCATTAACGGCGAATAATATTTACATTAACAGTAAAGAAGGTCATGTTAATATCACCAGTAGCCAAATTGCTGCGGAAAAAGACATCAACATTAAAGCCAATAAAGGCAATATTACCGTCAATACAAGTAAAGATGCGTCTCGTATTGAAGAAAAAGGCTATCATAAACAAGTCGGTGAACTCGGTGGTGACGGCTACAGTGGTACCGTGGGCTGGCAAGAATCCCGCTATAAAAATTTGGAAAACAAGTCCACCCAAAGTAATATTCGCAGTGAAATTACCAGTGCTAAGGGTAATGTCAATTTGTGGGCCGGTGAGGATATTCGTCTGTCTGGTACCGATATTACCGCCGATAAATCGGTGAACTTAACCGGTAAAAATGTGATTATGGATACCAGTGAAGATGATAAGTTACAGCAATCACAAACCCAAGATAAGCAATACGGTGGAATGGCAACACATTTTCAAACAAAAAAATTAAGGGGTAAGTGTTTTTTAAATTCAACGGGAGGCAAGTAGCCTAACGAAGAATGTAATCGTTTATGATTATACCAATAGGCATAAGCCGAAAAAGCGCGTTGTAACTCAGCCGTTGAGTTGAAACGTTGGCCTTTTACAAATTCCGTTTTAATTGTTTTAAATGTCGCTTCCGCTACCGCATTGTCATATGGACACCCTTTCTTGCTTAATGAATGCGTGATATTAAATGTCTTAAAACAATCCGCTAATAACCGATTATCAAACGCTTTACCGCGGTCTGAATGAAATAAATCTAATTTTGATAATGGTTGTTTAATTTGGCTTAATGCCGACATAACAAGCTCTGCTGTTTTATGTTGACCAACATGGTAACCGACAATTTGCCTATCGGATAAGTTCACTAAAACACATAAATAGTTCCAACGTTGCTTAACTTGAATATACGTTAAATCCGCAACAACAATTTGTTTTTTATCACCTACATCAAATTGTCGTTGCAGGTGATTTTCTGTGGCGGTTTCATTCACTTCCGTATTGTGAGATTGATAACGTTTAACGGTGTATTTTGATACCAGCAATAAGGCTTTCATCACCCGAGCAATGTAACGGCGTGACACCCAAATATTCTCTTTCTGTAAATCAAAACGAATTCGTCTTGTACCATAAGACTGATAGCTCTGATTAAATAGCGTTACGATTTTATCGGCATAAAGCCCTACTGATTTTTGTCTATTCAATTTACACTGATAATAAGCATAATGTCTTGATAATCCTAAATATTGACATAGCTTTGTTATGCTATAACGATGTCGATTTGCTTTTAGGATAGCGATTTTCGCCCTATTATCAGTGCTGCTTGCTTTAGAATATCGTTTTCCATACGGAGTTG
>NZ_LZHC01000054.1:0-45582 GCF_001690535.1 Gilliamella sp. Bif1-4
ATCCTAAGCGACTACACCTATTTGCTTGGTTAAGTAAAATATCACTTATATTATCACGGTTGACAAACCACTTCTTTAATACGAATCCATATTTTACTACACCATTACCACTACTATCTCTACCTACTAGTTCAAATGTCTGCGGTAAAGTTGGCTTAGATATTGGATCGGGACTGAGTGTCCCTTTTTGGGCAAATGAGCGTATTTTCCTATAAAAATCGTTTATAGATAACTTTAATTGCAGGAAATTGCTTTTAAGATAAAATTAAAAAATTAAACATACTTATGCCAGATAAATACCAAAAAATCAAGCAAGACCGTTAATCATCACTGTAGCCTAAACTCCTTAATGCTCGCTCATCATCTGCCCAACCTGCTTTAACTTTTACCCAAAGCTCTAGATGAACTTTATTGTCGAAAAATGATTGCATGTCTTTGCGCGCTTCAATACCAATTTTTTTGATTTTTTCACCTTTGTTGCCGATGACCATTTTCTTTTGTCCATCGCGTTCAACTAAGATTAATCCATTAATTCGGTACATTCCGTTACGTTCATCAACTTTGAATTGTTCAATTTCAACAGTTACCGAGTAAGGTAATTCATCACCTAAAAAGCGCATAAGTTTTTCGCGGATGATTTCTGATGCCATAAAACGTTGCGAGCGGTCGGTAATGTAATCTTCAGGGAAATGGTGTTCGCCTTCTGGTAAGTGTTTTTTGACGATATCTTTGATAATATCTATACCTTCTCCTTTTTCTGCGCTAATTGGCACAACATCAAGGAAGTTAATTTTTTGGCTTATCGCTTGAATATGCGGTAATAATTGTGTTTTGTCGGTGACGTTGTCAATTTTATTAATCACTAACAAGACTGGGCTTTTGCAATCTTTGAGTTTGTTGGCGACCATTTCATCGTCTTCATTCCAATGGGTGCCTTCAACCACAAAAATAACGAGTTCAACATCCCCTATTGAGCTGCTTGCAGCACGATTCATTAAGCGGTTTATGGCTCTTTTTTCTTCAATATGAAGTCCGGGGGTGTCGATATAGATAATTTGGTCATTATCCTGCGTGTCAATACCCACAATTCGGTGACGGGTAGTTTGCGCTTTGCGTGATGTGATCGAGATTTTTTGACCTAGCAATTGGTTTAGTAGCGTTGATTTACCTACATTTGGTCGCCCGACAATGGCGACAAATCCACAATGTTGTGTTGTTTCTGTCATTTTATACCTAATTGGTTGAGAGCTTCTTGTGCGGCAGCTTGTTCTGCTTTTCGGCGACTTAGACCACGACCTAAATATTCATGGCTATCATTGTCGATTTTGCATTGAATTAAGAATTCTTGTTCGTGGTTATCGCCAGTTACTTCAAGAATTAGATAACATGGGCGCGGACGATGAATTCCTTGTAAGTATTCTTGCAATCTTGTTTTGGCATCTTTTTGTTTAATACCAGGTTGAATTTGGGTCAAGCGGCTTTGATACCATGATAAGATAAGTGAACGAACTGTATCTAGGTTGCTATCTAGATAAATGGCACCGATTATGGCTTCTACAGCATCAGAAATAATCGATTCGCGACGAAAACCACCACTTTTTAATTCACCTTGCCCTAAAATAAGGTGATCGCCCAATTTAAAATCTTTACCAATTTCGGCAAGTGTTTGCCCACAAACGAGTGTTGCACGCATTTGGCTTAGGTCGCCTTCATCTTGTTTGACAAAACGGTGATAAAGTTCGTCGGCTATAACAAGACTTAAAATGGAATCCCCTAAAAACTCTAAACGTTCATTATGCAGTTTATTAGCACTTCGGTGAGTAAGTGCTAATTCAAGTAAGGATATATCTTGAAATATATAGCCGATTGATTGCTGAATTTGACTAAATTTTTTCATAATTATAGCTATTAATGTATGCCACCAATACGACTTAAGCGAACTCCAGTTGGCCATTCGTTTGGTTGTTTTTCAAAGCTGATCCAAATTGCGGTTGCTTTACCAACAAAATTAGCTTCAGGTACAAAACCAAAGTATCGACTGTCACCACTGTTATCGCGGTTGTCACCCATCATAAAATAATGCCCTTGTGGTACAACCCAAGTGGCTATCGGTTGTCCATTTTGATGATAAAAATAGTTAGGATTTTCTTGTGAACCTTGAGTGGTTAGAATATCGTGCGGTGTGTCCCCTAGAGTTTCCTGTTGAATATTCATATCCAATGTCACGATAGACTGAGAATCGACAATACCTTTATCCGCATATTGTCCTAGCGTGTAAAAATTAGGGTTTGGTTTGAACTGTTCATGCACCTCTTTCCAGTTACTTGGCCTTGGTTCGTTGTAATGCAAATTGAGTGCCTGTGATTGTTGCCCTTCGCAATTTGCATTTGTTGCTTGGCAAGCAGGATAGATTAAGATTTGCTTTTCTTTTACCAAATAGACTATTTTGTCACCTGGCAAGCCGACAACACGCTTTATAAGATCCATTTGGGGGACATTTGGGTGTTTAAATACGGCAACATCACCACGTTTTGGTTGTCCTGTCGGAATGATGACGGTGTTAGTAATAGGATCACGCACACCATAAGAAAATTTTTCAACCGCAATAAAGTCGCCAATTAGTAATGTCTGCATCATTGATCCTGATGGAATTTGAAACGGTTCATAGATAAATGAACGAATAACAAACACGACAAACAATACCGGAAAAAACGATGCCAAATTTTCAACCCAACCTTTGGGTTTACCAACTTCGGCAAGTATCTTTCCATCAACTTCGCCATTGCTTTGGGTACGGATTTCTTCAACTTTACGTTGTCTTGCTGGTTTCCATTTGAATTTTTCTAAAACCCAAAAGATACCAGTAATGAGTGTTGCAAGTGTTAATATGATGGCAAATGTTCCAGCCATTTTTTTTCCTCTTTAAATAAATCTTTTTATTGATTTGTTTTTAATTGGTTAATCTTTTCCTACATGCAAAATGGCTAAAAAGGCTTCTTGCGGTAATTCGACATTACCTATTTGTTTCATGCGCTTTTTACCTTCTTTTTGCTTCTGTAAAAGTTTCTTTTTACGACTCACATCGCCACCATAGCATTTAGCTAATACATTTTTACGTAGCTGTTTGACCGTTGATCGTGCAATAACATGATTGCCGATAGCCGCTTGTATAGCAATATCAAATAGTTGACGAGGAATAAGATCTTTCATTTTTTCGACTAATTCTCGTCCACGAGATGGTGCGTTGTCTTTGTGGGTAATTAAGGCTAATGCGTCAACACGTTCACCATTAATTAACACATCCAACCTTACCATGTCGGCAGCTTGGAATCGTTTAAAGCTGTAATCTAATGATGCATACCCACGCGAAGTCGATTTTAGTTTGTCAAAAAAGTCTAATACGACTTCTGTCATTGGGATTTCGTACGTTAAAGCAACTTGATTGCCATGATAAACCATATTGGTTTGCACGCCACGTTTTTCAACACAAAGTGTGATGACGTTGCCTAGATAAGTTTGCGGAACTAATATGTTACATTCTGCTATTGGTTCGCGTAATTCTTGAATATTATTTACTGCTGGTAACTTGGCAGGGCTATCAACGTAGATAATGTCATTTGATGTGGTTAGTACTTCATAAACAACCGTTGGTGCAGTGGTTATCAAATCAAGGTTGTATTCACGTTCTAAGCGTTCTTGAATGATTTCCATGTGTAATAAACCGAGGAAACCACAACGAAATCCAAACCCTAAAGCTCCAGAATTTTCTGGCTCATAAAACAATGAGGCATCATTTAGGCTTAATTTGCCAAGGGCATCACGAAAAGCTTCGTAATCGTCAGAACTGGTTGGGAATAATCCAGCATAAACTTGTGGTTTGACCTTTTTGAAACCAGGTAATGGGTTTTGCGCAGGTGCTTTTGCTAAAGTTAAGGTATCGCCAACTGGTGCACCTAGTATATCTTTGATCGCACAAACAACCCAACCCACTTCACCACAATGCAGGCATTGTTTTTCAATTTGTTTAGGGGTGAAAATACCGAGTCTATCAACGTTATAAGTCATGCCTGTGCTCATTACTTTGATCTTATCACCTTTGTTTAATTCACCATTTTTGATGCGAATTAATGAAACTACACCTAAATAATTATCAAACCATGAATCGATAATAAGTGCTTGTAATGGTGCTGCCGAGTCACCTTCTGGCGGTGGAATATCGCTGACTAATTGCTCAAGTACATCAACAACGCCAACGCCTGTTTTTGCAGAACAACGAACAGCATTGCTTGCATCAATACCTACAATGTCTTCGATTTCGGCTGCAACGCGCTCTGGTTCAGCCGCTGGTAAGTCGATTTTGTTTAGTACAGGAACAACTTCAAGATCCATGTCTAAGGCAGTATAGCAGTTTGCTAGTGTTTGTGCTTCAACGCCTTGCCCTGCATCGACAACTAATAATGCGCCTTCACAAGCTGCAAGCGAGCGTGAGACTTCATACGAAAAGTCAACATGACCTGGTGTATCGATAAAATTGAGCTGATAGGTTTCGCCATTTTTAGCATGATAATCAAGTGTGACACTTTGTGCTTTGATGGTGATACCTCGCTCACGCTCAAGATCCATTGAGTCGAGCACTTGGGCTTCCATTTCACGATCTGAAAGTCCACCACAAATTTGAATTATGCGGTCTGAAAGTGTTGATTTACCATGGTCAATATGGGCAATAATTGAAAAATTGCGGATATTTTTATTCATATTAATAATATTATAGTGAGTATCTTGGTTATTAATGGTTAACTATCTAAAATGCCTTTGGTCATTACCAACATTGCTAAATTGCTAATAAGTACATAGTCATAAAGGAAACATTTTACACATTTATCACTGCTAAGCATAGCGTTATCGAGAAGTTTACGTTTATTTCTGAACAATATTTTGTACAATACGTTCAACTGTAGTTCGCGGTAAATTACCTATGATGATAATATTTTTATGGCCTAAGTTGGTTGAATAAATAGTCCTTCCACCTTGTTGAATAATTTGATTAGATTGTTTAGCTTGTTCAGATGAGATATTGACCGTAAACGAAAATACGCCATCTGAAAACAATTTAGTAGCAATGTCAGAACTATAAAAATTCAAATTATAAGTAGCAACTTCTTTAAATCCTTTAGGTAACCAAGCTAGTCTCCATTGGTCAAAAGCATTATTTTGTTTTTCGATCGATAATAAGATTGGGTAAGTTCGGCTATTGATATAATCTAGCTGCTTTTTCTTATCAAAATTTTTATCTAGTTTGATTACTTTTATCTGATTAATGATGTCGCTATTTTGATCTAACAAATCGATCCTAATTGGTAAAAAGGTTTCATCATCAATCCAAATTACATAGCTATAACGATCCTGTTCTTTCGCTATGATTTTAACTAATTTTGCGCTTCGATTAGCTGTTCTTGCTTTGCCTAAGAAAATAAAGTCGTAAACCTCTTTAAGGTCATTAAAATTATTATAAACAACGTCAGGGAAAGCCTCGATAATGCGCGAACTAGTGATAGAAAATGATGAACTATTAGGCTGAAAATAACTGGTTATGCCTTTATGTAAAATGATCTCTTTATCAGAACCTTCCAGATAGCGCAAGTAAGCATTAATATCTTCTTTTGCAGGCGCACCTATATGGCTATATTCGAATGTGGTTACATATTGATTTTTATCTTGAGATACGAAGTAAATGCGGTAATCTTGCGTTTGTACAGCGTGATTCATTTTGTTTAATAACGCAAAGGCATCCTCTGTATCGTTGGCATAAATCGATACTGAAAAAAATGTAAAAAACAGAGTGAATATTATTTTTCGGCTCTGTTTTATAAAATATTTGATGAAACAATTTGGTAATTTCATTTCAAATTAGTGTGCATTTAATCTTTTTTGCAATTCATAATCTTGTATAAGCAATCTGATTTTGTCGTATTGTCGTTTTTCAAGTAATTGCTGATCGTTTTGTTGATGAATACCGCCTACAGGAGCTACACTTACGCCAACTGGTACTGTGTTTAATGTAGGGCTCACACTGGTACTATCTGTTTTTCCTTGATTATATTGTACACCAGCAATAATTCCAAGAGTGACACAAGCTGCAAGTCCAACTTGGCTTACTTTGCCAATAAAGTCTTTAATGTGAACCCAAATTAGGCTTTCAGCTTTTGGTGGCGTGGTTGTATCAATATTAGGTTGATCAGTAAGTTGATTGTATAAATCTTCAGTTGCTATCGCTTGAGCAATTTGATTAGAGATATCTAAATTTAATGAACTTCTATGTAACTCACCTCGTATTGTGTCTCTGATAATATGATAACGATGCCAATATGATTGCAAACTTTCATCATTTAACACTTCATCAACAATATGATCGTTTGTAAACTCACCATCCATAAGTAATGAAAGTTGCTCTTTCTGTTCTATTTGCATAGTAAATACCTTAAATTTATGACTACTCTTTATTAATTTGTTTGTAGCCATTAACTGAGTAATGGTTTAATCTTTTCATCAATTGCATCACGAGCCCTAAAAATACGCGATCTCACTGTGCCAACTGGTACATCCATGATTTGAGCGATTTCTTCGTAGCTTAAACCTTCAATTTCGCGCAATGTAATTGCGGTTTTTAAATCATCAGGTAACGCTTCGATCGTTGCAAATACTGTTTTTTTTACTTCATCTGAAAGTGCTAAATTTTCAGGATTATCAAGATCTCTTAATGAATCTGCACCTTCGTAACTTTCGGCTTCACTAGCATCTATATCTGATGATGGTGGCCGTCGTCCTTGAGACGTTAAGTAATTTTTTGCCGTATTAACTGCAATTCGATACAGCCATGTGTAAAAAACACTTTCACCTTTAAAAAGACTTAATGATCGATATGCCTTAATAAAAGTCTCTTGCACAACATCAGGAACTTCGGACGCTAATACATAACGAGAAACCAAATGGGCCAGTTTGTTTTGATAACGAACAACAAGTAAATTAAATGCGTTTTTGTCTCCATTAAGAACGCGATCTACTAATACTTGGTCTGTTACTTGCTCCCCCATTAAAGGCCTTTCCTTATTTTGTTAATAACTGTCAATCGGCCCAAATTTGTGCTGACATACAATTAGATTCTTAAATTAGAAAAAAGTTCCCATTATTTTAATAGAAATTTAATTATTTTACTTATTAATTGTAAATTTTTATTATTTTTATACTAAAACACATAGTTACCTGAAACTTTTTGACATGATCATATTCAAGTAAGACCGTTTGCCGATCTTTTAATTAAGTGGGATAATCTGTCTTTCATCACGCTCATTATAAGTAATTTGATAAAATTGGGGTAGATTAAAATTAACTGAGCTACTTGTAGTAAATGAAAAACGATCGTCAGATAAAATATAAAATTCGTTGATATCTTTAACCATATTATCTATTGAGCCGTTGCAATTACGGTATATTTCAACTTGGTTATGTTCATTTAGAATGTAAAGATCAAAACCTGAATCGGTATTTTCAAAGAAGAATTGTATTATCCCTGCATAAGCGACGCTATCAATCTCTTTTGGTAGTTCATTTGTTTCGTCTAAAATGTTTAATGGTCTACCTTGTATTTTGTTATTTGATACCGCACCATAAAAATCAATCGCATTTTCAAATTGATGACATGATACCCCTAATCGCTCAAAAAATAGATACCATGAAGCTCCACCGATCCTTAATGGTTTTACTTGCGTTGAGTTATTTTGAGTGGTAGTTAAACGTAAATCAATACATTCATCCATTAACTTTTTCATTTGTTGTTTGATTTCATCACTCTGGTACTCGCTATAACAAAATATTTCTAGCGAATTGGGTAAATCAGCATCTTTATGCATTCGATTTAGTAACTCCTTAATCGCCTGCAGTACCGATAACGCACCGCTGAAATGGAGAACACGAATTTCGTTCCACGAATTACGATAAAGAAGATCAATTGATCCCACTAAGCTGAGTTCGTTTTTACCATAATTAAGTACACTATTGGTCACTTCATCGTCTAATTCAATATTAGCCGTCGGATCGTCTTCTAAATTTAAAATAATAGCTAAGTGTCGAATTTCGCATGGTCCATATAACTGTTCTTCAGTTGCTGCTGGCACATCAGTAGGAAAGTAATTTTTTAGATCTGCGATCAATTTATTAATTTTCAAATTATTTCGGTTTTCACCATCATGATAATAAAAGTGAGTGCTATCAGCAATTAATCCGTTAAAATAACACCAGCCTACTAGTTTTACTAAGTATTTGCTATATTCAAGATATTGATGGCCAATAATTGAGTGCAACATGGGTTTTTGATTGTAAACATACCATCCTGCTCGATTGATGCGATCTTCTGCAACATGAATAAAAGTTAATGCTTCCTCTTGTAAATTATCAGATATATTGAGCTTTAACGTTGTGATCTTTCCTGGTAATACTTCAAAAGCAGCATAGAGCTTACGTGTTAATATCGCCAGATCTTGAGGACTAATTAATGAGTCTAAATTATTACGACGACCAAAATTGAGTAAATTTCGATAGCCGGACATCATAGTGTGTAATAAGATTTCGTGTATTTCTCGGACTTGCCCTATTTTCCAAGATTGACTCGCATCTAATTTTGCAATTTGTTGCTCATCCCATCCCCAACTTTTAACTAACTCACTTAAAATAGAGCGTCGCCATGACGACAATTGTGTTGGGATAGAAAGTTTTTCGTTCACTTTCAAATAAAAGCAATTACGAATTAATTCAAGTCGTTCATAATCATTAATTTCAATGAGGTATTTACTAATTCTGTCCAACAACATGTAATAAGAATCTAGGTACATCCCATTATGAATTTCGCCTTTTTGAATCAGTTCCCTCATTTGATAAGCAACTGGTTTATTTTGTGGGTAAATCCATGAGTACGCTTCTAATAATAGGGTTTTGAGTACGGCTTTAAAAGGTGAATCAATACTTTTGTAAAGTTGCCATAAACTTGCGCCAAAATACTCTTGAGCTGATAATCCAGTTAGTGGACCAAAATCAATCCATTGTTCTCGCTCGATTAAATTAAGATCAACCATCGCTTGAACGCACTTCTCATAAGTAGGGTAAGTAACGTTATTCACGGTGAAATTATAAGGTATTGCAAACCACAGTAAATATTTGCCAGCCAACAAATTTGCAGAACGGTAAAACTCCTCAAGTAACAAAATATGCTGCGCAGTTCCACAATTTTCGCCCATTAGACATTCATGATGTTTATTAATAAAACGATCAGCATCTACCACAAATAACGTTAATTTGACTTGCAAATTTGCCGCCCAATCTTCGACCAAACGGCATTTTTGTTGCAAAGCTTCTTTTTGCTGATCTGTTAAATTGTTTTCAATGCATATCCAGATATCAAGATCAGATTGAATTGACTGCCCAATAGAACAGGTACTTCCCATTGTATATAAAGCGGATATTGCTGGGATGTTAATTATTTTATTTTCGTTAGTGGATGGAATAAAATCGAATTCAGTTTTAAGCCGTTTACTCACATCATCAGAAAATTGATAACAAGCAATACCTGAAGGCATATCGCCTTCCATATATCCTGGTAATTTAGGTGTGTGATAATGAAAAAGCGCAGGAAGTAATAAAAATACCTGTTGAAATTCAGGAGACATACCAATGATAGCACGCTCTCGTTTCAATTTGGCAAGATCTTCAAGCTCTTTTTTTATGTTATTGATATAATATTGCATAGCTTCAATTAAATAAAACTCGCGTATTAATTTAACGCTTCAAGTAAATCTAGCATGTTATTTGTATAAGGTAAATAGAACAAAATTTTAAACCCTAAATAAAAATGAATAATTATGATAACAATTGAAAATATAGCTAAGCAGATTCAAAAAAAAGAAACCACAAAATTTATCGATAAGAAAGCTGCGGTGTTATTACCGATTGTTGATATTGATCATCAATTGCATCTTTTATTTCAAGTTAGATCGAAAAAACTAAAATGGCAACCTGGGGATATCTGTTTTCCTGGTGGGCGTGTGGAATTATCTGATACCACCCCCGAATACACAGCTAAACGTGAAACAGTTGAAGAATTGGGTATACCCTTTAACCAAATAACAATTTTAGGACCATTACCCAAATTTATTGCAACATTAGGTATGGCTATTTATCCATTTGTTGGCACAATCAATTCACTTGATGATTTGCAACTAAATCATGATGAAGTCGAACAGATTTTTACCGTTCCTATTGAGTGGTTTATTCAAAATCCCCCTCAACGTGCAACAATGTTTGTCGGGCATAAACCAGCTGATGATTTTCCTTTTGATATCATTGTAGACCGATCACCTAAATGGCAAAAAAGAGCTGAGTATTCTGTCTATTATTATCAGTATCACAATCGGGTTATTTGGGGATTAACTGCACAAATCCTTAAATTCTTTATTGAAAGAATTAGAGAATAATCTATAGGAAAAATATAATTTAGAAAATATTAACATTTTTAATTAGCACTAGATTAACTCTTTTTTTGACAATTCATTTCATTTTAAACAATTAATGCTAGGCACCCTTCTATTTGATTAAAAGAACTTGAGGATTATTACTGAACGTCTTATAACAATAACAAGTTGTTTTACTATTTGTTCCTACCAAAACAACTATTTATGTCTTAACGCTTTTTACAAGTAGACAAGGACAACACATCAGGAGCTCTGCCAGTTCGAATGCTTTAGAAGTAATATCAATAAATATATTTGCAAATAAAATAAGCGCTAAACAACGATTTTCTATTTTAATAATTCAAAAAGGAAGGAATATATTATGAAACGTTTTACCAAATCCTCTATTGCGTTAGCCGTATTGTTATCATTACCTGTTGCTAGTCTTTATGCTGCTGAGCCATTAACTGCTAAAGAAAGTAGTCATTTAGTACCATTAAAAGAAATTTCAGTAACTGGAAGTTATTTACAAGCCGAAAATGCTGCTAAAGATATTTCTCGCGCTGCCGATGAAGCAGGTGCTAAATATTACTATATTACTGCAATGGAAAGTCCAGCTAATGGAACTTCTTCAGATCGTGCGATTGTTTATGCCAATATTTATAAATCTAACGCACCAATAGCCGTACAAAAAGATGAAATTACCTATAATGGCGTGGTTTCTTATGAACGTTCAAAAGCTCTTTACTATTTACCATTTGATGTTGTTAAATTTAAAGGTAATTATAATAACACTTCTGAAATCACCGAAGCTGCAAGTAAATTAGCCGCTGAAAAAAATGCCTATGCGTTTTATATCGATTCAATTTCATCTGCTGATATCAAAAACCAAGCAGAAGATATCGAAGTTGCTTTATACAAACAAGACGCACCCGTTAGGGATTATATCGTAACAACAGCAATAGCAGGTCAAGATGCCTACGAAATTAGTAGCGAAGCATTTAAACACATGACGCCATTTAGTACTATTAGCTTCCATGGTGTATTTAACAATACAGCAGAAATCAGTGCCGCCGCACAAAAACATGCGGTTGCTAATGGTGCACACTTTTATTATGTAAAAGAAGTATCATCTAACCCTGCAAGCACAGCACAAACTGTTTTTATAAACCTATATAAATAAGCTTGTACGTAACTGAAATAAACCCACGTGAGCAATTTTACTTGCCCGTGGGCTTTGACTAAAAACACCTCAGATTTAGAATTAATTTTATTAAAGTTTTTATTTGTTTATTCCTGGATTAAACTTGTGAAGAAATTAAGAATTAGAACAGCAAACCAAACTAATGTGAAAATAATCTTCATTTTAGTTATCTTAATTAAATCATACATATAAAACTTAACAATAAAAACAACACACATTTATTTCTTTATAATTAAAACATATTTTATTATTTAAATGCCTTGGGTTCTTTTCAATTCGTTTTTATCATAACTATAATTTTAATAAATTATGTTATAATACCAACTTAGTTTAAGCATATTAATTAGAGAGATTATTTTGCAACAGTCGTTACAAGATTTTATTATTGATAAGATTGATGATCTAAAAGGCAAAGACATTGTTACCCTTGATGTCCGTGGCAAATCAAGTATTACCGATTATATGATTATTTGTACTGGCACTTCAAACCGTCATGTTTCCTCTATTGCTAACCATTTACTTGATGAAGCAAAAAAACAGGGCTATTTGGTGTTAGGTAGCGAAGGTAAAAGTGATGCCGATTGGGTCGTAGTTGATATGGATTCGGTCATTATACATATAATGCAAGAAGAAAGCCGTCAGCTTTACGAACTTGAGAAGCTTTGGAGTTAATCACGTGAAGATACAGCTTATTGCTGTTGGCAATAAGATGCCAAACTGGGTTAGTACTGCTTTTAATGATTATCAATCACGATTTCCTAAAGATATTCCTTTAGAGCTTATTGAAATTCCCGCTGGAAAACGTACCAAAAATGCAGATATTGTACGAATCTTAGATAAAGAAGGCGAAGCAATGTTAGGTGCCTGCGGTAAAGGCAATCGCATTGTGACACTTGATATTCCAGGTAAACCTTACACAACGCATAATTTAGCTGAACAATTAGAACGCTGGAAAGTAGATGGCCGTGATGTGAGTTTATTAATCGGTGGGCCTGAGGGTTTATCTCCTGCTTGCAAAGTGGCGGCAGAACAGAGTTGGTCACTGTCGCCACTTACCCTACCTCATCCTTTAGTGCGGGTTATTGTGGCCGAAAGCCTTTACCGTGCATGGAGTTTAACCTCTAATCATCCTTATCATCGTGAATAATAAAATAAGGTAAATAAGATGAGCACAATTATTTTAGATTTGCAAATTGCTACAGAAGATAACCATAATTTGCCTACCAAAACGCAAATTATGCAGTGGTTAGAGGTTATTTTGCCTCAGTTTATGGATAATGCCGAACTCACTATCCGTATTGTCGATAAACAAGAAAGCCAGCAATTAAATAGTACCTATCGTCATAAAGATAAACCAACTAATGTTTTATCTTTTCCGTTTGAATCACCAATTGAAATTGATGTTCCTTTATTGGGCGATCTAATTATTTGTAAACAAGTGGTTGAAGCTGAAGCTGAACAACAACATAAATCATTAATTTCGCACTGGGCACATATGATTGTGCATGGTTGTTTACATTTACTTGGTTATGATCATATTCTTGACGAAGAAGCTGAAGAAATGGAAAATATCGAAATTGATATTATGCAACAATTGGGATTTGAAGATCCTTATCAGCCCGTTAATGAATAAAAATATTCAATGAGCAGTTTAGTTCAATGGCAATTTAGCTAACTAAACAAAATATATAAAATAATTTAAATGAATAACAAAGTAAGAAAGGAAAAGAGCAAATGAGTGATGATAATCACCGGAGACCTAAAAAAGGGTTTGCATTATGGTTAAGTCAGTTATTTAATTCGGAACCCAAAGATAAAGAAGAATTGATCGAAGTAATTCGCGAAGCCGAAGAAAACGAACTTATCGATCCAGATACTCTGGATATGATTGAAGGGGTAATGGATATAGCAGAACAGCGCGTTCGTGATATTATGATTCCTCGCTCTCAAATTGTTACCATAAAAGACAATTATTCGCTTGATGAGTGTCTAGATATTATTTCTGAACATGGGCATTCTCGTTATCCTGTTATTAGTGAAGATAGAGATCACATAGAAGGCATTTTATTGGCTAAAGATCTGTTGATTTTTATTCGCCAAGGTGTGGATAATTTTGATCTTAAAAAAATCCTTAGGCCTACCGTAGTTGTACCTGAAAGCAAACGTGTTGATCATATGTTAAAAGAGTTTCGTCTACAGCGTTATCATATGGCTATGGCTATTGACGAATTTGGTGGTGTTTCGGGACTTGTAACTATCGAAGATATTTTAGAACTTATTGTGGGCGATATTGAAGATGAGTATGATGAAATTGAAGATCGCGATATTCGTCGTTTAACACCGTCGGTTTATACTGTGCGAGCACTTACGCCAGTTGAAGATTTTAATGAAATATTTTCAACTGATTTTAGTAATGACGAGATGGACACCATTGGCGGACTGGTCATGCAACACTTTGGACGCTTACCCTTACGCGGTGAAATCATTACCATTGACGGCTATCAATTTAAAGTTACCATTGCAGATCGAAGACGAATCATTCAATTGCATGTTACTATTCCTGATGGGGCTACTGCACCTAATTTAGAGTTACCTGAAAATGCTTAAAAAGATATTATTAAGCCTAATTTTTGGTGGTATAGCGGTTTTTAGTTATGCTCCATTTCATATTTGGCCTTTAGCTTTTATATCGTTTGCTGGTCTTTTATGGCTTATTGCTGATAGATCTAAAAAACAAGCCATGTTACTGGGATTAAGTTGGGGCATTGGCTACTTTTCCGCAGGGATCCATTGGGTGTATATTAGTATTAAGCAGTATGGAGAGTTACCCACCCCCATTGCTATTATCATCTTAGGCCTTTTAATCTTATATTTGTCGCTCTATCCTATGCTATTTGCTTTTCTATTAAGAATGGCAAATCGTTTTGCTGGACAATTTTCATTTAAACAACTTGTACTTCTTGCTCCTGTGCTCTGGCAATTAACTGAATTCTTACGAGGGTATATTTTAACGGGATTTGCTTGGTTACAACTCGGTTATAGCCAACTTGATAGTCCGTTAAAAGGCTATTTTCCTATATTGGGGACTGATGGTGTTAATTTACTGCTAACAATTTTGTGTGGATTATTTGTTTATTGCATAAAGACAATAACTAGCAAAACGCCAAAAAGGCACACGCTTGGTGCATTTATTGCACTACTTGTGATCTTATTTGCACCAATCTTATTCAATGATGTTAATTGGACTAAAGTTAATGACACTCGTTCAGCTAATTTTGTTTTAATTCAAGGAAATATTTCGCAGTCAATTCGTTGGACAAAAGAACAACTTAACAACACACTACAAACCTATATAAAACTGACTAAAGAAAACTTTGGTAAAGATAAAATTATCATTTGGTCAGAGGCCAGCATCACCGATTACGAAATAAATCAACAATCTTTTTTACAATATCTGGATAACGAAGCCCGAGTCCATGATTCTGAAATAGCTGTTGGTATTATTGATTATCGCTTTGGTGAAGATGGGTATCAATCTAATGGATATATCTACAATACTTTATTAGTATTAGGAGAAAAGGAGCCTTATCAATATCCAACTATCAACCGTTATAAAAAACACCATCTAGTGCCCTTTGGGGAGTTTACACCGTTAGAATCAGTACTTGAACCAATTGCTGAATTACTCAATATTCCTATGTCCTCAATGAAATCTGGCGAAGCAAAACAGCCTCAATTACAGATAAAAGGATTTAAATTTACCCCAGCCATTTGTTATGAAGTGATTTTATCTAATTTAATGTGGCAAAATTTTGCTCCAGACACTGATTTTTTACTTACTGTTTCAAACGATGCTTGGTTTGGTGATAGTATTGGACCTAAACAGCATTTACAAATGGCGCAAGCTAGAGCGCTTGAATTTGGTAGACCTTTAATTCGTAGTACTAATACGGGAATTACTGCAATTATTGATCCACATGGTAATATTGTTAAAAAATTACCGCAATTTGAAACAGGCGCATTATCTGCATCTGTATCACCAACAACTGGACTAACGCCTTATGCTATATGGGGGAATTGGCCTTATTTAGTTGTGATGGCATTAATGTTTATCTCACTTTTTATAAAAAAACGTTTATAGTTCACGATACTGGCATAATTATTGCTTAAATATAATTGGGTTTTAATAAGTCTTGATGTAATCAATAATCTAATATTGCGTTAATTGCTGGTTACATCTAGCTCCAATGATAGATAAATAAACAGTAAAAAGTACTTTTATGCTAAAAAATAAGTTATAATATATGCCCTTTGTAAAAATGTTAAAATTATTTAATATGATACAAAATAAACTGTAGGAGATGAGTATGAACAAAAAGACAAAATTAACCAAACTAGTGTTATCATTTGCAATGTTAGGTCTAGTGAGTAGTACCGCATTTGCCGATGAATTAACTGGTACACTAGCTAAAGTAAAAGAAAATGGTGTGATTGTCGTAGGACATAGAGAATCATCAGTCCCGTTCTCATATTATGGTGATAACCAAACAGTTGTTGGTTATTCTCAAGATTACTCAGATCTTATTATTAATGCGGTAAAAAAAGAGTTAAACATGCCTAACTTACAAGTTAAATACTTACCGCTGACTTCTCAAAACCGTATTCCACTTTTACAAAATGGTTCTTACGATTTTGAATGTGGTTCAACAACCAATAATCTTTCTCGTCAACAACAAGTTGATTTTTCAAATACAATCTTTATTGTTGGCACTCGCTTTTTAGTTAAAACTAATAGCAATATTAAAGATATTGACGATCTGAAAGGTAAAAATGTGGTCGTAACTTCAGGTACAACATCCGAAGTTATGCTCAACAAAATCAATACTGAAAAAGGGTTAAATATTCGTATTATTGCGACCAAAGATCATGGTGATGCATTTCGCACACTTGAAAGTGGACGAGCAGCAGCATTTCTTATCGATGATGCATTATTAGCAGGTGAGCGCTCCAAAGCAAAAAAACCTGAACAATGGGAAATTGTAGGTACACCATTATCTTATGAAGCCTATGGTTGTATGTTGCGTAAACAAGACCCACAATTTAAAGCTTTAGTCGATAAAACTATTTCAGAAGCACAAACATCAGGTGTCGCCGAAAAGTCATATAACCGCTGGTTTAAACAACCTATTCCACCAAAAGGGTTAAATATGAACTTTGATATGTCTTCTGAGATGAAAGAACTTTTCGCTCATCCTAATGATAAAGCATTAGATTAATACACAGATATTTTCCCATAAGGACGTAGGCAACTGCGTCCATCATCTTATTTAGTACTATTACATTTTTTTACGTGTTGGAGTATTTATGACAACAAGTTGGAATTGGGGAATTTTTCTTCAACCAGCACCATTTGGGGATACAACGTATCTTGGCTGGTTGTGGTTAGGTTTCCAAATGACCATATTGCTAGTTATTACATCAGGAACTGTTGCCTTTTTGGTTGGTTCGCTATTTGGTGTGCTGAGAACATTACCTAACCGCTTTTTATCTGGCTTAGGTACATGTTATGTTGAGGTATTTAGGAATATCCCGTTAATCATTCACTTATTCTTTTGGATTGAAGTTGTACCAGCGTTGGTACCAGAATCTATCCGTGACTGGTTATATAGTCTTGACCCTATGATATTTACTTTATTAATGTCAACCATAGGATTAGGATTATTCACAGGTGCACGTATATGTGAACAAGTGAGAGCTGCTATTCAGTCAATCCCTACAGGTCAGAAAAGTGCAGGAATTGCATTAGGATTAACCTTAAAACAAACCTATTTATATATTTTATTGCCAAACGCTTATCGACGTGTTCTACCACCGTTAACATCTGAAATATTAAATATGGTTAAAAATTCAGCTGTTGCCTCAACTGTTGGTTATATCGAATTAACCAAACAAGCAAACCAATTGCTTGAACACGCTGGCCAACCTTATGAATCATTCATAGCTATTACATTCGGGTATGTACTTATCAATGTAGTCATAATGTTTACTATGCAATATATTGAGAAAAAAGTACGACTTCCTGGCGTATTGGGAGGTAAATCATGATGGATTTAGAATGGGGACAAATCCTACCTAATTTACCTTATATCATGAGAGGTATGTTATTAACTTTAGAGATAACACTTACCGCGGTGATTTTTGGTATTGTTTGGGGAACGCTACTTGCCATTATGCGACTTTCTTCGATTAAAGTGCTACATTGGTTTGCTTTATGCTATGTAAATATATTCCGTTCAATTCCATTAATGATGGTTTTGCTTTGGTTTTATTTACTTGTTCCTCAATTATTAGAAAAGATTTTAAATCTTCCGCCTACAACAGATATACGTTTCGTGTCGGCATTAATCGCTTTTGCTTTATTTGAGGCAGCTTACTATTCGGAAATTATTCGAGCAGGTATTCAAAGTGTGTCTAAAGGTCAAATCAGTGCATCATTAGCGCTAGGCATGACCAAAAGCCAAGCATTAAGAATGGTGATTTTACCGCAAGCATTTCGTATTATGGCGCCATTATTATTAACGCAAGGAATTATATTATTCCAAGATACAACACTTATTTATACATTAAATTTAGCTGATTTCTTCTATCGTGCGGTTAATATTGTAGGCAATAGAGATGGTTTAATCGTTGAAATGGTATTATTTACAGGAGCAGTTTATTTTGTTATTTGCTTCACCGTTTCACGTCTAGTTAATTATTTTAAGAAAAGGATTACTCGATGATCTCCTTAGAAAATATATCAAAATGGTATGGACAATTTCAGGTATTAAAAAACTGTACAACTCGAGTTGGTAAAGGCGAAGTTGTGGTTGTTTGTGGTCCTTCTGGTTCAGGGAAATCAACATTGATAAAAACAGTCAATGCCTTAGAACCTATTCAAGAAGGTAAAATTATTATTGATGGCACTGAAATCACTAGCAAATCAACTAATTTGGCTAAATTACGTTCTAAAGTGGGTATGGTATTTCAACACTTTGAACTATTCCCTCATTTAACGATTTTAAAAAATCTAACACTGGCTCAAATCAAAGTATTAGGCCGATCAAATGGTGAAGCGTGCGAAAAAGCACTTAGTCTTTTAGAGCGTGTTGGTTTACTTGATCATGCAAATAAATATCCAGCCCAGCTTTCTGGTGGTCAACAGCAACGTGTTGCTATTGCACGTGCTTTATGTATGGATCCGATTGTTATGTTGTTTGACGAACCAACCTCAGCACTTGATCCCGAAATGGTAAACGAAGTGCTAGATGTTATGGTTGAACTGGCTTATGAAGGTATGACTATGATGGTGGTTACTCATGAAATGGGCTTTGCACGTAAGGTAGCCCACCGAGTTATCTTTATGGATGCTGGTGAAATTATTGAAGATACGTCAAAAGAGCAGTTCTTTACTAATCCACAATCAGATCGTGCTAAAGACTTCTTAGCTAAAATCATCCATTAATTTAATTATTACAGGGCTTTTAGCCCTGTTTTATTATTTTTTCCTTAAAATACATATCATCTTTTAAAAATAAGCTCAAATATGCTTATCAAAATAAAATCAGCTATTATTTTGCAATAAACTGACTAAACCACTATGTCTTTTCGTTTGTGATTTAATTGCTTGTAACAAGATAGCTTCAGTCGCATAAATTGAAACCGTTTTTTTAGCACGAGTAATGGCAGTATAAAGTAAAGCACGATTAAGCAACGGCGAATTATCAGTTGGTAAGATAATATTTACATCATCGAATTCTGAACCTTGTGATTTATGGATTGTCATTGCGTAAGCCGTTTCATGTTCGGGTAATCGAAATGGGGAAAATCCTTTAATAGATCCATCAGGAAAAGAGAAATAAACACGTAATTTTGAACTATCATGCTCAGCTTTTAATGTAATGCCAATATCACCATTATATAAACCTAATGAAGCACTATTACGTAATATCATGATGGGTCGACCAACATACCATGCTTCTTTATTTTTCAAATAAATTAATTTGTTTTTGGCCAAAAGTAACTCAATTTGTTTATTTAAACCTTCTACACCAAAATGTCCTTCTCTGACAGCACAAAGTAAGCGATATTCAGCAAATTTAGCTAAGACTAAAGCTATATCATTAATTCCATTTTGTTTAATCACATTTAAATAATGTTTATAATGATTAATACTATCATGTAAAACATCTTCATAAGCCTGTTGGGAAGAAAGAGCGTGATACTGGATATCACTCAATGATCCATCTAATAATAATTTTTTAGCAGTTGTTGAGCACCCAGCTTTAACTGCATTAGCCAACAAGCCGATACCAGATGATTCGTTAAAACGATAACTTTTTTGTAATAAGCAAATACTGTCAGTAATTGTTGCTGTTTGCTCGCAAGTTGGCACATCATAACCGGTTAATTGGCTTAGCTCTTTTGCTCGTGGTTTACTATAACCATGCGTAATAAAGGTACAAAGGTCACCAAATACTGCGCCAGCTTCAACTGATGAAAGCTGATCTTTATCACCAAGTAAAATTAAACGTGCAGAGAAAGGTAATGCTTCAATGACTCTTGCCATCATATTTAAATCAACCATTGAAGCTTCATCAACGACTAACACATCGACATGCAATGGATTATGCTTATCATACTTGAATGAGCGATTATCTGGCTTCGCACCTAATAAGCGATGTAAGGTAATCGCTTCTGTCTTTATATTTAATGATGTAAAGGCGAGTTGCTCAATTGTGTGACTCAGTGATTCGGTTAATCTTGATGCTGCTTTGCCGGTCGGTGCTGATGTAATAATTCGAGCATTAGGATTAGTTAGTAAAATTCCGACTAAAATTTTAGCAACAGTGGTTGTTTTACCCGTACCTGGCCCACCAGAAATAATCGTAACCTTGCGCGTTAACGCAGCAGCAACTGCTACCTTTTGCCAATCGATTTCGGGTTGATTTTGAATAAAAAGTTGGTTAAGTACAGCGGTTAAATCAGTATTGTAGCTAAGTTCTTTATCCAAAGCTGTATGATTGAAATACTTAGCTACATTTTTTTCATCTAACCACATCCTTTGAAAATAAAGTTTATTTTCAATAAAAATAAGCGGAGACAAATTTGTTCCATCACTCACAACCTGGCTATTATAAGCTTGCCCAAGAGCAATTTTCCAATCTTGCAAATTTGGCGAATCTAACTGTAACCAAAGCTGTGATCCAATCGTTAACTCATCTAAATAAGTAAGATCAAGACAAACATGACCAGATCTTACCTCTTTACTTAGCGACATAACTAAAAAACTAAATCGTTTAATAGTCATATCATCATTTAACTTTGCTTTATTCGTTAAAAACATTGCCAAATGAATATCAAGCAAACTACTTTGGCTATCTTGTTTAAATTGGTTTAACCACTCGTTTAACATATTCTATTTCTGTTATTAACTTATTTATAAACCAATTATATCGTTAACTTTATCTTTTGGATAAGTCAGTTTAAAACTTAAGTTAAGGTTTTTATTTTCACTTGGATTTAACTTAAATTTCCATACTAATTGGCCTGTTTCTTTATTGTAGTTTGCACCGTCATATTTTATATCATCAAGTGAAACTAATTTATTGACTATCATTGGTAGTTGATCATAAACAACAATATCAATAGGCAGTGTTTTGGCATTTTTCACATCAATGGTATAAGCATATTTTTGCGAAATATCACTACCAAATAACGAAGGTTTTGATGTTTCATTAACATTACGGTCACGTGAAATAAAAATATTTTTATCTTTTCCTAAAGATATATCGAGAGTCTCTTTTAAATTTTTAGTGGTAATAAAGCTTTCGCCAACATAATTACCATTAAAAAAGACTGTCGATCTTCCTGGTAAAAGATTAAGCTTATCCCAATCAATAATTTGAGCTTGTAAGTACACACTGTTATCTAATTTAGGAATAGCAATATAATGATATTTTGCCTCCACTTCTTTATTTTGTAATGTGAGGATATTATTCTTACTATTGGATTTAATGGTATAAGGTAATTTAACCTCAAAGCGAGTATTAATACCCAATGTATTGGTTAATGTATTATCATCATTAGCGTAAACTGATCTTGACTTTCTTGCACTGATGTCATCGTAATCTTTCTCTCTCTTAGAGAAAAAGAACCCACCTTTTTCAGTATACATGTCAATATACCAAGGCTTTAAATCTGGAGCAGTTATGCCTTCACTTGGCTTAGAAGTTGACAAATTGAAATCGACATTTTGCCAATCTAAACCACTATTTTGATAAATATCGGCTTTATATGTTAGTTGTAACGGAGCACTGACATCAGCAACACGCACATCATAAATCGGTGCCCAACCAGCTTTATTCGTAACATAGGACAAGGTAACTGGCAGTGTAACATCTTTATCAGAATAAATTTTCACGATAATTGCATTGGTTGTATTTTTTATCAAAGCTTTCTGTTTATCGATCTTACCTTGGCATTGTGCTATTTGCTCTTCTATTTGATTGACTTCTTTTTGGAGTCTGTTCTGTTCGTTTAATATCGAAACTAAATTACTCTTAACAAAATCCAAAGTATTTTTCATTTCACTCAAATTATCATTTGCATTTTTAACCAATTGATCCAAGCGATTGCCTTGTAAAAGGTTAACTTGTTCAGATACGGCTTTTAATTGCACTTCAGTGGTATCAAATTTTTGTTCTAACTGTCTTAACTCATTAAGTAAAGGCTTAATATCTTCACTTTCTTTATTATCACCTTCATAACTATCATCTAATAACGTTGACAATACTTTCACATTAGCATCATTACCAAATCCCACATTAATTGAATTAGCTTTGACACCATCAGCAATTCCAGTCAATAAAATTTCATTTTCACCTTTGGTCAATGATACTGTTGATTGCCCTTGTAATTCTGCACCTTGCAAAAAAAGCGTTACTTTATTAAGTGTTACATTATTGTTTGCAAAAACACTGCTAGAAGCAAATGCAATTAAAAAAGCTAATTTCTGAATTTTCATATAGTCCCTTTAAAACGAAGTTAATTCCTAAATATCTGATGATATTTATATTATAAGTAGAATGACACATGCATCTCTAACACAATCAATGGTAATAGAGTCGTTATTCTATCTATTTAATTGTTATTTATTTTAGCATAATTGTAAAAAAAATAAATTATTTTTTGTTTAATATATTGAACAAAAAACAAAAATAACTTATATTTATGTTTAAAATAAAAAACAAAATAAGGAGACTCTATGAGTAACTTCAGTTATATAAAAAAAGCAATCAAACGTAAGAATATATCTTTACAGACTGTAGCCGATGCTTGCCAAATGACTAAAGGTTATCTTAGTCAACTCATTAATGATAAAATTAAAAATCCGAGTGCACAAAAATTACAATCACTCCATCAATATTTACAAATCGAAGAACCATCCGAAAATAAAAAAGTGGGTGTGATTTTTGGCAAATTTTATCCTTTACATACTGGGCATATTTATCTTATTCAGCGAGCAATTAGTCAGGTTGATGAGTTATATGTTATTCTTTGCTCTGATACTCAACGCGACGAAGCACTTTTCAAACAAAGTGCTATGTCTCGCCAACCAACTATTAATGATAGAATTCGCTGGCTACTGCAAACTTTTAAATATCAAAAAAATATCCACATTGAATTATTAGAAGAAGACGGCATTCCAGCTTACCCGAATGGTTGGCATGAGTGGAGTGAACGAGTAAAAAAACTATTTCAAGAAAAAGGCATAAAACCAGATTACGTTTACTCAAGTGAACCGCAAGATGTCGCTATGTATAAAGATTTGTTTGATCTAGAAACTGTCTTAATTGATCCAAAACGGCAATTTATGCAAATAAGTGGCACTCAAATCCGTCAAGCACCGCTGAAAAACTGGCAATACATTCCAACCGAAGTTAGACCATTTTTTGTTAGAACCGTTGCCATTTTAGGGGGCGAATCTAGTGGTAAATCAACTTTAGTTAATAAACTAGCAAACGTATTTAATACAACCAGTGCATGGGAATATGGTCGGGATTATGTATTTTCTCAACTTGGCGGGGACGAACGCGCATTACAGTATGCTGACTACGATAAAATCGCATTAGGGCATGCACAATATATCGATTTTGCCATAAAACATGCCAATAAAGTTTCGTTTATTGATACCGATTTTGTGACAACTCAAGCTTTTTGTAAAAAATATGAAGGTAAAGAACATCCATTTTTACAAGCTATGATCAATAACTATCGTTTTGATTTAGTAATTTTACTCGGCAATAACACGCCATGGGTCTCTGATGGTTTACGTCATTTAGGCAGTCCAAAACAACGTAAAGATTTTCAAAAACTATTAATAACGTTATTAAAAAAAAATAATATCAAATATATAGAAATAGAATCGCCCGATTATGAAGAACGTTATTTACGCTGTATTGAACTAGTTAATCAACTTATTAATGATGAAGAGTAATAAATTATGAATAAATTAAGCAATCTTGCCATTTTAATTGGACGTAATAAATTCTATCCATTTTTTTGTATATTATGTGTAACACTAGCATTTTTATACACTGACCCATTTACTGAATTTGATTTACGCTATGCTACTTCTTACATAGGCGCTTTTTGCGGTCTGCTATGTGTCATCTTATTAGCAAAACGCAAAAACATGGGGAATGTATTAGGTATGTTTGCCGTAGTTGCAGAATGTTGTGCTAATGTTCTTGGAGGTAATATTGGTGCAGGACTACCGCCAGTCTACTATTTTTGTTCACACATCTATGGTTTATTCACTTGGCAAAAGAACCTTGATAATAATAAAAATGTTAAAGTTCGTTCACTCAATGAAACCGCATTTTTATATACAATCGTATTTCTTATTATTGCCGCTTTTATTAATATTTATTTAACGGATAAAATTGGTGCAACTAATACAACCTACCAGCTAATAACTAACTGTTTTATATTTGGTTTAGGTATTGTTGCTCAATTATTATTGATGATGCGATATGCGTTTAACTGGTATTTATGGGTTATATTAAATGTACTGGTAATTGGTTTAAATATCTATACCGACAATATCATTATCGCAACACAATATTTAATTTATCTATTTAATGCCATTTATGGAATTTGTGAATGGAAACGCTCTGAACAAAAAGCGTAAATATCCCAATTTTGTTAAAAAGTTTCAGGAAAGACTGTGTTTAAGTATAAAAATAGAAAATAAGTGCTTTATTTTCTATTTTTTATTTGAGATGCAGTCTAATTATTCAACATCCCCTTTAACCAAAGGCACGAATATAACCTCGCCCATATTTTTAGCTACAAAATTATCTCCATCACGCTCAATTAATTGTAAAACCTGTTTATTTTCGCCAACAGGAATAACTAAACGTCCTTTATCGGCTAACTGTTCTAGTAAGCTTTGTGGCACTTCAGATGCAGCAGCAGTAACAATGATGCCATCAAATGGTCCACGCTCAGGCCAACCTAACCAACCATCACCATGGCGCGTTGCAATGTTATGAATATCAAGTTGCTTTAAACGACGTTTGGTATTCCATTGTAGACTTTTTATTCGTTCTACTGAGCAAACATTGTCGACTAACTTTGCTAAAACAGCCGTTTGATATCCCGACCCTGTTCCTATTTCAAGTACTTTTGAATTAGGCTCTAATTTTAATAGTTCAGTCATCTTTGCTACGATATAAGGCTGAGAGATAGTTTGACCACTTCCTATTGGCAATGGACGATTATCGTAAGCTTGATGCGAAAGCGCTTCATCAACAAAATGTTCACGAGGAACTGACGCAATAGCATCCAAAACACGTTCGTCTTTTATTCCTTGTTGCCGTAAGAATTCAATTAGGGATTGCATTTTTAGATTTTGCATTTGGGCTACTCATTTTCTATTATTAGTTCACGTATCACACTTGTTGCATAACAACCTGATGGCAAATAAAAATTTAGTTCGAGACTATGCTCATCTAACCATTGCCAATTAAGCTGCTCTGCTCGTAACAATATTGACCGTCTTGCTGTTTCTACTCGCTCTTTTTTAAATAGCTCATTAAATTCAGACCAACTTTCTAAACATTTTTGCTCAAACTCTAGCGCATCAAATAATGTACCTAGCGGTGAATCACCCAACATTGGTGCAGTAATATTGATCTCACCCTGTTCTAAACGCATTTGTAACTGAACTAGTTCGTCTGCTTGAGCTACAAACCAGCTACCACGATGCGCTAATTGTAATATATCGCCATTGAGCACGGTTTGATGCAAACTTTGGATAATGCGCTGACTGACAATATTATTAAAAATCGCACTTCGCGCCGCAGAAAGATAAAAGCTACGTTTTTTTCGATCCTTAACCGAAATTTTGCCATTGGCCCATTTTATAGCCTGAGCAATATTATTTTCATCATGACCAAAACGCTGCTCACCAAAATAATTAGGCACACCATGCTGTTTAATTAATATTAATTTAGATTCAATTTCAGATTGGCTATTTAACGATTTTAAAATAATTTTAAAATAATTACCTTTTAATGCACCAATTTTTAATTTTTTATTATGCCGCGTGATTTTTAATATTTTACAACCCGCCAAATTAAATGCCGAAAAGTCTGGAGTTTGTTGACCTGGCATATGTAAACTGAACCACTGCTCAGTCACAGCTTGGCGATCTTTCAACCCGGCATAACTTACTAGCTTGGTTGAAATACCCACATATTTAGCCAACTGCTCAGCCACGAAAATGGTATTACAATCTCGTTTTTGCAAAAAAACTAAAACATGTTCACCTTCACCTGTCAACTCAAAGCCAAGATCTTCTGTCACATTAAAATCTTCGTGTTGTTGCTTGTATTGCCCTTTAGTGGTCGGTTTGCCATATAAATAATTAAGTTGTGCTAACACTATTATTGCCTATTGTATAATTTAAACTGTTTCGGATTTTTTACTTAATAAAACTATCGCTTGGCAAGCAATGCCTTCTTTACGCCCAGTAAAGCCTAATTGTTCAGTTGTTGTTGCTTTTACACTAATTTGATCAAAATGAACTTTCAGATCTTCTGCTATATTAACTCGCATTTGATCAACATGCGGTCGCATTTTAGGTTCTTGAGCAATGATAGTAGTATCTAAATTAACTAATTCATAACCTTTAGCTTGAACAAGGGTATACACATCTTTCAATAATATTCGACTATCTATACCCTTATATTTAGGATCTGTATCAGAAAATAGCTTACCGATGTCACCTAATGCCAATGCGCCAATTAAAGCATCGGTTATTGCATGTAACACAACATCACCATCAGAGTGAGCAACAAGGCCATATTGATAAGGAATTTTTACCCCAGCAAGAGTTATAGGACCCTCTCCACCAAACTTATGAACATCAAATCCATGACCTATTCTCATACTTTTACCTATTTGGAATCTGCTTAGTTAAATAAAAAGTAGCCAATGCTAAATCTTCAGGATGGGTTATTTTTATATTATCCCCACGACACTCAATTAATAAAGGATGCCCACCACAATACTCAATGGCTGAAGCTTCGTCAGTGATAGCAACATGATCATTAAGAGCTTGTTGCAAACATGATTTTAGTTCGCCAGCATTAAACAGTTGAGGAGTGGCAGCGCCCCATAAATAAGTCCGATCTTCAGAATAATCAATAATGGTATCATTATTTTGACAAGCTCGCTTAATCGTATCACTAACACGAGTAGCTAATATACCGCCTTGTTTTTTATTTATTACCGTTTCAATCAGGCGAGTAATATCACAATGATTCACACAAGGTCTTGCCGCATCATGAACTAAAGCCCACTGTTCATCATTCAGCAATTTTAATCCGGCTAAAACAGAATCAGCTCGAGTTTTGCCACCTAAAGCAACTTTAATCTTATCGTGCTGAGCAATTGAAAGAGTATTAAATATATTATCTTCTGAACTAATCACAACAATGACTTGAGTGATTTGAGGATGCGTTAATAATTTATTTAGAGTATGTTCTAAAATAGTCTTCGAACCAACTTTTAGATATTGTTTGGGGATTTGGCTATTCATACGGCAACCAACTCCTGCTGCCGGTACAATAGCGATGATATCATTAAGATTATTCAAGTTATGCATTATCGTTTTTTAGTATCCGAATCAATTATAATTCGATAAAAATATTCATTAGGTTTAACCATGCCTAAATGACTACGAGCACGCTCTTCTATTGCTTCATAGCCACGTTGCAAATCATTAATTTCAGCAAACATCTGTTCGTTACGAGCCTTTAACTTCTCATTATCGGCACGCAAACTGACTAACATTTCTACATTATTTTGATAATCGTACACATTATTTTTGCCATACCATAAAGAATATTGCAGATAACCCAGTACAGCCAATAGCAATAAAGGTAGCTTCCATCTTCTCATGAATTTAGTATTATCCTTTATCTATATACATTTAACTGGTTTTGGTAAACCTGCAAGTTTAGTTGCTTGTTTAGCAGGACCGTCTGGAAATAATTTATACAAATAACGGCTATTACCCTTTTCTACACCAAACTTTTTTTCCATTGCTTTGACTAAAGCTCGAATAGCTGGTGATGTTTTATATTCTAAGTAAAAATCACGAACAAATAAGATAACCTCCCAATGTGCATTGGTTAATTCAATGGACTCTTTGGCTGCCAATTCTGGAACTAAATCAACAGTCCAATCCTGCCAATTTTTTAAATAGCCTTTCTCATCAGTTTCTATCTGCTCTAACATTTTTTTAAAGTACGTTATTTTATTTGCGTTGTATTATACTCAATTAATCAAAATCCAACACTAATTTTGCAGGCGAATACGTTATTGTTTGCTTAATTTCTTCAAAAATTGATGAAATTTAAAGCAAACGATAAAAAAAATTAAAATAGCTATTTACAAATAAGTAAGTCTACTTTAATATTCACAGCCATTGCGGAAGTGTGGCTGAGCGGTTGAAAGCACCGGTCTTGAAAACCGGCGAGGGGCGACCCTCCCAGAGTTCGAATCTCTGCGCTTCCGCCATCCTACCCTAATTATATCTATTTCTTATATATCTAAGTACTTATTGATGAGTAGAAATTTTTGGAAGTTGATTAATACATGATGCAGAACTTTGAGTGTTTTTTAACCATTCAAATAAAATGCTAGCATACTCCATAGATTTTTGCATACATGGTTTACGTACTTCATGATTATTGCGCTTAAAATAAAGTATTTTTTTAGATTCCTAGTTCTTCTAAGCGATAACACCCACTTTCAGCGATCCAATAATAGCCTAAATCATATTCATCCTTTATATTATAAAAACATTCAAAGTACTCTAGATTATCCACTAAATTGATGAGTTCTGAGAGTAATTGAACAGATCAACCAAGCAGAATCACTGCTTCGTAAATTTTAATATCATCAACACTAAGTTCTTGTAGTTTACAAGCCAAATAGTTAAGTTCATTAATATTAATATATTCTGAAATATAATCTGATACGCTACTAATTTTTGATTCATAATCCAAAAAAAATTCTCCGTAGTTGCTCTCATCAATCCTATTACGCTTTAAACATTAATTAACTTGTTCAGGGGTTTTAGGCTACTTGGATTAAGTTATCACCTTCTTGCGCTAATAACTGCTGTTTACTAATACTCTTTAAGGAGCATGAAAACCCCGTTTTTTCTTCTTTCGATAAAACAATGGCATTAAATGACATAGTGTCTCCCCATCACGTATAGTACCAGAACATCTAAATAATATAAGAAATCACTTAAATATTAGATATTTTTTCAATAATAAAGAGCCATTCAAGAAAAAGCAATGTGATATGTTTGGTTGTGAGGAATAAATAAAGACTGAGCTGATAATAACAAATTACCATGCTCAGTTATAAATCAGAGTTACCAATTAAGGCTTGAATACTTAATTTTTAGTCGTATTATTTTGCTTTTTCTGCGCGGCTGATGAAACCGCACCAATATACACAACATCACTTGATGAGTTCAATGCGGTTTCAACCGAATCTTGAATAACGCCAATTGCAATTCCAATGCCAATCACTTTAGCTGAAATTTCGTTTGGTATACCAAACATACTACAAGCGACAGGAATAAGCAGTAACGATCCACCCGCAATCCCTGATGCCCCACAAGCACATACTGAAGTTACAATACAAAGTAATACCGCAGAATAGATATCAACATGTATACCAGCACTAGCTGGCATTGAGTTGACGGTGGCTAGAGTTAAAACTGTTATAGTAACGGCAGCACCTGACATATTAATTGCAGCGCCTAACGGTACTGCAACCGAATAAGTATCTTCATCCATTTTATATTTTTTACAGATCTCCATATTAACGGGAATATTTGCTGCTGAACTTCGGGTAAAGAAGGCTGGGATCGCACTCTCTTTTAAAGAGGTAAATACTAATGGATAAGGGTTTTTGTGCATAACTAAATAAGCTAATAATGGATTAATCACCAATGCAACAAACAGCATACAAGAAACTAACACAACCAATAGATGTGCATATTTCAGTAATTCACCAAAACCTGTTTCAGCTAGCGTTGAGGCCACTAATCCAAATACCCCTAAAGGAGCAAATCGGATAATAACTCTTACAATAAAAGAAATAGCATAAGACAGATCATTCATCATTGTTTTAGTACTTTGGCTAGCGTGTCTTAATGCCAAACCGATACCAGCCCCCCAAATGATAAGCCCAATATAATTTGCATTAATTAGTGCATTTATCGGATTGTCGATCATTTTTTCTAATAAGGTTTTTAAAACAGCAGCAATACCACTAGGCGGTGTAAATTCAAGGTTATTTAACGTATCACCAAATGAAATCTGTGATGGGAATAAAAAACTAGCAATGGTTGCTAATAATGCGGCTAACATCATTCCGGCAAAATAAAGAGTAATTAACGGTCTCATATTGGCTTGTTTGCCATGTTGATGATTCGATATCGATGCAATCACTAAAATGAGCACAAGTACAGGAGCAACTGATTTCAAAGCATTAATAAATAGCCCACCTATAAGAGACATCGCTAATGCGGTATCTTTCGACACCGCAGCGAGAATAATACCAAATATTAAGCCCCATAAGATCTGCCGTATCAACCCTACTTTTAAGTAAAAACGAACCAAAGGATGTGAAGAATGAGTCATAATATTCCTTTCTTATTAAAATAAAGGTAAAACAATAACATAATTCAACATTGCGTTTATAGAAAATAATCATCATTATAATGTTTTTTTATATATTACATTACATGATGATTAAATTTAATTATTTATTACTTTTATATTAGACCTATTTTAAGTGTTCTAATCATTTCCCAAAAATAACCATCTTACTTAAGTAATTCAAGTAGTTGTTTTGCTTTGTTCACTGCTACTGATTTTGCTTTTGCTTGGGCAATATCCGCTAAGCCTTGCCATTGAGAATCAGGTTCAGTTAGATAACTGCGCCTAGTTGCCTCTTTCAAATAAGGGGCATAGGTTAATGACATATCTAAAATCCGATTGATCCAAGCAGGTATTTTTTCACCTTGTTTTACTAGATTTCCAACAAACTTAATGCATTCAATTAATACTGAACAAAATATTGGCAATAAACTTGGCTTTTTTTCTAGTAATCGAATTAATTTAGCGGGGCTTAGATCAGGATAATCGAGAAACAAGATAATAGCTTTACGCATGGTATCTGCATCAATGATTCCTTTTTTAACATTTTTTTCAAAAATAAAATTTGCTTTATAAGTATCACTGTCTTGAGCCAATAATCCGATAATCACTGTCACTAACGATTTTGAAAAAATCAGATTATCTGTGTTTAAAAAAATCAAATTATCTATACTTGATAATGGCCCATCGTTATTTTCTTGCCAATTACGTGTTTTTTCAACAACAAGTAACTGTTTGTTAATACACCAATGTAACCAAACACTTGATTGAAAATTAGGTATAGCTTGTTGATCTTTTGATAATGCTGGGTAAGCTTCGCATTGGAATTCGTATTCTAAATCATAATACCAATCATTTTTTACTATGTGAAAAACTTGGTTAGACACATTGGGTAGTTTTAAAGTAAACATTAACGATTTAACCAATGCTTTAGAAAAGCGTGATGATTGATCTATTACAGGCTTACTAATAGTAATTGAAACATTATCTTCAGGCACAACTTTAGCCTTTTGCGGTTTTGACCATACTTGGTCAAAATCATCAGGAGCTCGCATCGATACGTCTTGTTTTAAAGGGGTGATTTTAGGTAGTTTTTCAACTATGGCTTTTGCTTTCTTAATCGCATTAGCACTACCTTCTTTACTGGCTAACATTTTGATGCCAAGTAATTGCAATTGATTGGCATCGGCTATGCCTTGATCGACAGCATATTGCACTTCTGGTAAAAATTCAGCTATCGCATCAACAGTTTCAAGCGTGCCAGATAACAGTCTCGGCGCTTTACATGATGCGATGATTAATTGATCCAAAATAGGCCAAACCACCGAAAGAATGCCTTGTTTTGCAATATCAGTTAATACCGCCACTAAACTAGCTATACGACAAGGAACCTGACTAAATCGCTCCAGTAACAAAACATCCGCCACACCTGGAATAAGCAAACCTCTTTGCCATGCATCATTTACTGCTTGAGCCATATTGCCAGCCACATAAGGCGAATTTGCGCGTTGCATAGCTAACAATGCTATTGCAGAACGTGAATCAAAAGGAGAACGCCTGTTAACAATTTGCTGGAACTCAAAACCTTGATGGTAATATGTTGCCCAATCAATATCTGACGGTATTGCACTATCGTTCCATAACGGGAAAATAGCAAGAATTTTTGTAAACCCGTTATTTCCAATACGTTTAGGAAAATAATTTAATGATTGTGGAAGGGACAGTACGTCTTCAATATAAGTATTTAACGCTAATTTAGGTTCGATTACTGGATCGTCCAGATACTGTAATACTAAAGAACCAGCATCAATTGGCATTTTTTGTCCTGATTGCAAAACGACTGCAACATTTAACTTCTTGAGTTTTTCTATCGTTGATGATGTTTGTGTCGAAACATCAAGACGAGTCAAGGCTAAAAACAGATCCGCCTCTAATGCATCAATTTTCAACTGTTGATAAATCGCTAATCGTTGACTAAGATCATCCACTGTTATTGAAAGATCACTCATGCTTGGTGTCGACAGTAAACAAGGTATTTTGCCTAAGTTTTTACAAACAATATAATCGCGTGCTGTTAATAAATCAGACAAATATTTATGATACGGAATCTCTTCGCCTTTACGCCAATAAAATAGAAAACCAAGAAGCTGATCAACCCGCAATTTTATACCCGCTAAACTCGCTTTTGCTGCTTGAGGATCGTGATAAGCAATAATATTGGCTACAGCTAGAAATCTTTCCGTCACACTATCATGACCAGATATGTTTCTTTTTACTAATTCAGAGGCTAACTCAGTTAATAATAGGCTCTAATTCAAAAGGCGGTAATTGCCAAAGTGACGGTGTTGGTTGCCAAAGTTGTTGTAATTCGGAGGAATTAGATTGTACGGTATGATCATCAATATGCCACTGTGTAATTAGCTTGCTAGTTAAAGCCACAATTGATTCATCAGTTTGGTCAAGTAATAGATTTAACAAAGGCATAAACAAATCAGTATTTTGGGGCGCTTTGCGATTTAGGGCTATCTTTAACACTAATTTTTTGACCGATTTTATTTTAGATGATAAACATGCCGTCATCACTTCGATTAATAATTCATCATCAACAAAGGGAATTAAAACAGGTGCTAATCGATTAATTATTGCAGATTCACCCATGGCTAGTAATGGAATTAAAGCAGGTACTCGCTGGCACAATTCAGCATCGGTAATACCTAAATCATAAAGTGTATCTAACCATACTTTACGATCTATAGGACGAATAGCGATATCTAAAGCCAAAAAAAGTAACTCTTTTGCTTGCTCTCGGTCAAGCCAACCTAATGTTACCCCCAAGCAAAACACCTCGATAAATGACCGTGTAGCAGGTGTATTGATCGCTATAGCAATATGAATATGTTCGACAAATCGACGCTGACATTGAGCTATATTTGGAGGAATTTTATCGTAAAAATGCTTTACAACATCATCACCACGCATAGCAACCGCCGCATACAACGTCCAACCGTCGATATAATTTTGATTTTTAGGAATAACCAAATTTAAACGATCAACCAACTGAACAGCAAGATCTGTTGGTGCAGATGCTTGTTGCACAAAATTTTGTGCGTAATTTTCACCTCGTTCAATAATAACCGGCAATAACAAAGATGAATAAGTATAATGAGCAAGCTTTAACGCTCGGCTCACTGATACCCCAATCCGAATGGCGTACAAAGCTAAATATGCTTTATTACACTTAACATAATCTTGCCATACAAAAGTGTTGCCTACTTTGACATAATCACCCCATTTGCCACTTTTTAATCCTAAAAGTGCAATCTTTTGCTGCTCTTTGCTACCTAACGATTGTTGTAAAATATTATCGGCTGTGACATTGTTCCAATTCAAAGAAGTAAAAATCACTTCGGCTTTCGCTAAGTTAGCATTCATAAATATTTTCCTTAATTTGTACTGCCAAAATATGTTTACACGGCCCTTTTTTGAGTTGATGATTCAGATACCATGAGCAAGTACATTGTGCTGTTAATTTACTATTCTTCCTAACAAAACGGACACGATAGTCCTCGTTATTTGAGCAAACCATCCATGTGTTTTCATCAATTCGATCAATATATTCAATCAATTTATAGGCCGATTTTAAACGCGGATTATCTTTGATAAGTCGATTAGGATCTTCTGGCAATTGACGATGAAAATAGCCATTCTGGTGTACATCAAAACCCAGCTTACCTGAAATAGCCAGATACGCCAGTGAACTATTAATGCACTGAGTATTTAACCCTGTTTTTATCGCTAGCTGAGTCAGATCAATCAGTGAATCAAATTGTAAAATAGATTGAACAAGTTGAGCATTTTGTAATTGCTGTTTTGGTGCAAGCAGCTCAAGTAAGGCACCTTCGCCAGAATAGCCTTGCCATGGCTGTGCAGTTAAGCTCAAAGTAAGTCTTGCACCGTCGAGTTCAACTTCAACCATGCAGGGTCCTTGTTCGCCACTTGCTAGCTGATAAAAAGTTAAACGCTTAATATTGGTCATTAATCGCTTAAGTGCACTTAACCGGTGTAGCCCCGAAATATACACACTATCGAGACCGCCTTGAGCCATCAATTTAATACCAGTATTAGATGGCACTAGCCAGCTTGATTGATGTTTACTAGTCACGGTTGGCAATCCTGCAATAAAGGTTTGTGCTTGTATTCCCGTTACCGTAAAAACAGCGACCATTTTGGTATGAATTTCAGCTACATTACCTAGTGCTCTAATCCACCTATCCGACATTGCAACAGGGCGCTCAATAATGGCCTTTATTCCAATTACATCTTTATCTTGTTTTTGGATATGGCGCATAGCCAAACCTTGATTACCAATATTGAGATGAAGTTTGTCTCTATTATTAACCTGAGTTAGCGCTTGCCTTAAGCTAATACCTATATCTACATTGGTTGTACCTCGTAATATTTGTCCATCAAACCCTTG
Source organism: Gilliamella sp. Bif1-4 (assembly GCF_001690535.1). Classification (NCBI taxonomy): domain Bacteria; kingdom Pseudomonadati; phylum Pseudomonadota; class Gammaproteobacteria; order Orbales; family Orbaceae; genus Gilliamella; species Gilliamella sp. Bif1-4. The sequence continues at coordinate 35,476 of NZ_LZHC01000054.1, forward strand.
TTGTAACAAATCTAAACGGGCATAAACACTATTGCAGGCAGAAAAAACCTCTGCTCTTAATTGATTTCCTTGTGCAGATAAAATTGGATCACGCAAAGACACCGGCACTGGTTTAAAATATCGGGTCGAGGTAATATCAGCTAAAACCAGTAAAGATCTAGCAAGAATCTGTGGGTAAAGTGCATAACCAGCAAAAAATTGAGGGTTTTCAATAATTCCATCCGGTGTTAAAGCAGACGATAACGCTAAGGCTAATGCGCCATCAGTAAGTTTTGATTGCTGAGAAAACCTCAATATAAATCATCCTAACACATTAAAATAGACAAAATATCATGCTAATGAGTATAAAATAAGCAAAATATATTGTCTATATTTGATGTTTTTTGCTAATTGTTGATGAAAAATTTTATTGTTTTACCAACGCTATCTAAATGATTTCTGCAACCGGTGATCCTGCGTTAACATAATTGCCTTCTTTGAGTATTTGTTTTAACACACCATTTCGATGTGCAATAACTTGAACTTCCATTTTCATGGCTTCCATAATAGCAATGACATCGCCTGCGTTTACGCTTTGATTATCATTGATCACCCATTTAAAAAGACTACCAGAAACAGGTGACTGGACAATCAATTCTGATAATTGTTCTTTCACGCTTGAAGATGTATCTAAATTAGCTTCCGTTTGCAAGGATAACCCTGCAAAGAGTTGTGCAGGTAAACCGAGTTTACAACGTTTACCGTCAATCTCAATAAATGTGTGTGTCAACGCTGCTTCTTTTTGTGGTATTTGCCTTTTGGCTGGTGCTATTGTTGCACTAAATTCAGTTTCAATCCAACGCGTATGCACATTAAAATCATCACAAAAATCTGAGTGTTCAATAACCGCACGATCAAATGGCAACACACTAGCTACCCCTTCAATTGTAAATTCCGCTAACGCACGGCGAGCCCTAGCAATGGCTTGTTGTCGATTATTACCAACAATAATCAATTTTCCCATAAGGGAATCAAACGTTGCTGGAATTGTTGAACCAGCCATCACCCCACTGTCTATGCGTACACCAGGACCTGTTGGTACATCAAAACGTGTAATAGTACCAGCTACAGGTAAAAAGCCGTTAGCTGCATCTTCAGCATTGATACGAAATTCAATAGCGTGGGCTTTAGGTTTTGGCATTTCATTAATACTTAACGGCAAACCTTGAGCTATACGCAGTTGTTCAACAACAAGATCAATGCCTGTTATTTCCTCTGTTACGGGATGTTCTACTTGTAACCGTGTGTTGACTTCTAAAAAAGATAACTTACCATCTTGGCTAAGTAAAAACTCAACTGTCCCTACGCCTACATAGTTTGCTTTAGCGCAAATATCAATCGAAGATTGAATAATTTGCTGTTCTAATTGAGCTGTTATAAAAGGTGCTGGAGACTCTTCAATTAATTTTTGATTACGTCTTTGTAATGAACAGTCACGTGTACCAACGACAACTATATTACCTAATGTATCAGCAATAACTTGTGCTTCAACATGCCGAGGATTATGCAAAAATTGTTCAATAAAACACTCTCCTCGACCAAAAGCCGTTGTAGCTTCACGAACTGCTGAATGATAAAGCTCTTCTACTTCGTCCATTTGCCAAGCTACTTTTAAACCTCGACCACCGCCACCAAATGCGGCTTTTATAGCAATAGGTAAACCATGTGCATGGGCAAATTCGATCGCTTCTTTAGCGTTTTTAGCTGGTTCTTTTGTTCCCACAACCAATGGCGCACCCACTTGCAATGCAAGTTGCCTTGCTTTGACTTTGTCACCTAATATTTCAATCGTTTCGGGATTGGGTCCAACCCAAATTAACCCTGCATCTTGCACCGCTTTTGCAAATTCAACACGTTCAGATAAAAAACCATAACCAGGGTGCACCATCGTTGCTCCTGATTTTTTGACTATACCGATAATTTTATCAATATCTAAATACGTTTCGCTTGGCATATTGCCTGCTAGTCCATAAGCTTCGTCGGCCATTTGTACATGAAGTGCGTTAATATCGGCATCAGCATAAATCGCAACAGATAAAAATCCCATATCACGACAAGCACGCACAATGCGTACGGCAATTTCGCCACGGTTAGCAATTAATACTTTATGCGTTATTGTTTGATTATTTTCAGACATGATCAACATCACTCCCTTCAAATTCTTTAAATATCCCTATCGGATTAAATTTTATTTTGGCATTGACTGGTATTTGACCTGCCAAATCTAAATGATAATTACAAACTGCACCAATAACAGGATAACCTCCTGTTAAAGGGTGATCATTCAAAAATAGCACAGGTTGCCCATTAGCAGGAATTTGGATTGCGCCGATGCAAGTTCCTTCACTCGGTAATTCTTGGTGTTTTTCACGACTTAGTGGTTGTTCACCAGATAAGCGTAATCCAATACGGTTAGAAGCTGGCGTTACTTGCCATAGCTGTGAAGTAAGAAGCGCTATCGATTGCTGAGTAAACCAATCAGTACGTGGCCCAAGTACAATATCTAAAACAACCACATCCTCACTGGTTGGGTAATCGATAGCAGAGGTTTCGGTTAATGAAATGGATCTTAACGCATTTGTTTGCTTTATTGCTAATGTTTGCCCTGCTTTTAGTGGCAATGGTCCTACTTGTGCAAGCGTATCAAAAGCACAGCTGGTTAAAATAGGTGCTACTTGAAAACCACCACGTACGGCTAAATAACTACGAACGCCACATTTTACATTACCTAAACGAATAATATCACCTGCTTCTAATTGAATTGGCTGATACATGGGCGAGGTATAGGTTTCGCCTTGGATGGTGGTTATTGTGATCTCACATATAGCGCCCGTCACAGCAACTAACATAGGTCTGTTTATTTGGGCGTTAAAACCACCTTGGGTAATTTCTAAAACTGGTTCATTAGTAGGATTACCCAACACACGATTAACACTATGTAATGCGCTTTTATCCATCGCTCCCGATTCAGAAATGCCCAATGTAGCTTGTCCAATTCGACCATTGTCTTGAAAAAGAGTTTGTAGTCCTGTCGCTAATACTTTTATATCTTGTTGCTGTTCAACAAGGTTATCTTGTTTTTTAGCAGCTGATAAATGAGCAGGTAAATGATAAGTTGTTTTCGATTGGCTCACATCAATAAAATTAACCCGAGTACCAGGTTTGAAAAGTGCTGGCTCATCACGATAAATATCCCAAACTACCGTATCTGTAATGCCTATCAATTGCCAACCACCAGGGCTTGCTTGTGGGTAAACACTACTAAATTCCCCTGCTAAAGCAACCGATCCTGCTGGAATGCGGACTCGTGGCGAGTTTCGACGTGGTACATTAAGCTGAGCTGTTTTTGACACCATATAAGCAAACCCCGGTGCAAAGCCACAAAAAGCCACTTGATACTCGTTATCAGTGTGCCTTGCAATGACTTCAGCAACCGTTATGCCTAGATATTCTGCCACTTGAGGTAAATCTTCACCATTATAGCGAACGGGTATTGTTACCAATTCGCCAGATTGCATAACGCTTGCCGAAATATCTAATTGAGCAATCTGCTTAACGAGTATATTGGCATTTGTCACAATGGGGTTATAACGGATTAATAGGGTTCGTGCCGCTGGAATTATTTCATTTATATGCCAATCAGCAATAACACCATGAAGCACATCATTAAGCGCCATGGTTTGCTCAAGGCTGTTTAATTCTACGATAAACGCATCGATATTAACGGGTAAAAATCGCATTAAGTACCTCGAAATATGATCAACATCCAATCACTAACAATACATATTTTATATTGTTTTGTCATATTAAAGGCCAAGTTTATAGCCCACTTGGTAAAGTGTTGTCTAATCATATTTTTATTTTTTTATTAAGTTAATTAATTTTTTTTCAAAAAATTAACTCATTTAATTATTATTACTTTTAGCAAACGAGGCAATATTAATGCCATTTTGTTGTAATTTTTCTCGAACTTTTTGTGCCATCGCTAAAGCACTAGCACTATCGCCATGAACACAAATTGATCCAGCCTCAATACTCACAAATTGCCCTTCAATAGCAGTCACACCACCATCATTAACCAGTTGTAGCATTCGTTCGGCAACTAAATCTGGATCATGCAATACCGCTCCAACCTCTTTACGAGAGATTAAAGTACCATCAGCATGATAAGCTCTATCAGCAAAAGCTTCAGCAACGACGTTTAAACCCTTTTCTTTAGCCCATTCAATCAGTTTTGAGCCAGCAAGCGCAACCAAAATAAGTGTAGGATCAACAAGACAAAGCGCATCAATCACCGCCATTGCTTGACGTTTATCGTGTGCAATAGTGTTATATAATGCGCCATGTGGCTTAACATAACTTATTTTGGTGCCGATTGATGTGGCTAACCCTTTAATTGCCCCAATCTGATAAATTACATCAGCGGTTAACTCATCGGTTGCAACATCCATATTACGACGACAAAATCCCACTAAATCAGGATAACCAACATGAGCACCAATTTCAACATTATTGGCTTTGGCCGCTTTTAATGTTTTTAAAATACCTGCTGGCGAACCAGCATGAATAGCTGAATAACTTGTACAGTGACAACCGTTCAAATTAGATTTTTATAGCTGTTTTTGTCGAACAATTTCAAATAAACAAATACCTGTTGCTACCGACACATTAAGTGATGACACAATGCCTGCCATTGGGATGCTCACTAATTCATCACAGTGTTCTTTAGTTAAACGACGCATACCTTCACCTTCAGCACCCATCACCAATGCAAGTGATGTCGCTTTTGATGATTTATAAAAGTCTGTTTGATAAAGCGTTCTATATGCTTCACCAGCGGTACCCACAATCCAAACTTGATATTCGTCTTGTAGCATTCGCATCGTGCGAGCTAAATTGGTTACCCTAACCACCGGTACACTTTCAGCTGCGCCACAGGCAACTTTTTGTGCGGTGGAATTCAGCGGTGCGGAGCGATCTTTTGGCACAATAATAAAATCAACCCCAGCGGCATCAGCAGTACGAATACAGGCACCTAAATTGTGCGGATCAGTCACGCCATCTAAAATTAAAATAACGGTGTTTGGTTGCTGCTCCATTAATAGCGGAATATCGTTTTCTTGATAACCTCGGTTTGGTTTTACCATGGCTAAAATACCTTGGTGCACGCCGTTTTTTGACTTTTCATCTAACCATTGACGATTAGCTATTTTTACAGGCAAGCCAAGTTGCTCTAATTGACGCACAACGGCAAGAAGGCGTTTATCTTCACGCCCTTTAATAATAAATACTTCAATGATTCTTTCTGGCGAACGTGCTAATAATGCTTCAATGGCATGCAGGCCATAAACTGTTTCACTCATTTATTTGTTACTCTTTTATCTTATTAACTATTTGTTTTTACTGGTTTTTTGATTTAATACGTTTTTTACTTTTAACTTTCACTTCAACTTTAGCAGTTGATTTCATGCTTGATTTAGCGCTCGATTTTGCCTTTTTTGGGGTACTTGATTTAGTACTTGGCTTAGTATTTGGTTTCGTACTACTTTTTTTACTGGTTGATTTTTTGTCTTTTTGCTTAACAGGCAAATCAGCTTGTTGAGCGTTTTGGGCTTGTTTGGACTTATCTTTTGCCGTTTTACCCTGACGTTTTGGCTTATTATTACTGCCCACTAATGAAAAATCCATTTTACGCTCTTCTGGATTGACGTTATCGACTTTCACTTGCACTTTATCACCCAAACGATAAGTAAAGCGAGTATTTTCACCAATTAAACGATTGCGCGAACCATCAAACGTATAATAATCATTTTCTAGCGATGACACATGTACTAAGCCATCAATAAATAGATCGTCTAATCGAACAAAGAAACCAAAATTCACCACACTCGAAATCGTACCGTTAAAAACTTCGCCAACATGATCTTGCATATAATCACATTTAAGCCAATCCACCACATCACGTACGGCTTCATCAGCTCGTCTTTCAGTCATTGAGCAATGTTCACCAAAATAAAGCATTTCATTTGTATCATAACGATATCCCCCAGTTTTACTGGTTTTATTTTTTTTATCAGCTAAAATCCATTTGATAGCACGATGCAAAAGCAAATCAGGATAACGACGAATTGGCGAAGTAAAATGTGCATACTCCTCAAGTGCCAAACCAAAATGCCCTCGATTTTCTGGATCATAAATAGCTTGTTTCATAGAACGTAAAATCACGGTTTGCAACATTTCATGATCGAGGCGTGTTTCAACCACTGCCATTAATTCGGCAATATCTTTAGGTTTAGGACTTCCACCACCACCAAGCGATAAACCAAGTTCACCTAATACATTGCACAAGTTGCTCATCCGATCTTCATCGGGTCTGTCATGTACACGAAATAATGATGGCACTTGAGCACCAATCACTAATTTTGCCGCTGAAACATTGGCTAAAATCATACACTCTTCAATAATTTTATGTGCCACATTACGCTGTGCCAGCTCAATACTTTCAATACGCTTATCGGCATTAAAAACAAATTTCGGCTCTTCTGATTCAAATCCTACCGCACCACGAGTAACCCGTGCTTTATCAAGCACGTTATAAAGTCCATAAAGATTTTCAAGATGAGGAACCAAGTCATGGTAATGCTCACGAAGTTCATCATCTCCCTCTAAAATTTTAGCTACTTTGGTATACGTTAACCGAGCATGCGAATTCATCACCGCTTCGTAAAACTCATACCCCGTCAAACGTCCTCGATTAGACACCGTCATTTCACAAACCAAACACAAGCGATCCACTTGCGGATTTAACGAACATAGTCCATTAGATAAAACCTCGGGCAACATAGGTACCACTCGCGACGGAAAGTAAACCGATGTACCTCGTAAACAAGCTTCTTTATCTAACGCTTGGCTTGGACAAACATAATAACTTACATCAGCAATAGCAACCCACAAACGATAGCCACCACCACGATTTTTTTGGCAATAAACCGCATCATCAAAATCACGTGCATCTTCGCCATCAATAGTAACTAAAGGCAAATTTCGCAAGTCTTTACGACCTTTTTTAGCACGTTCTGGGACTTGATCAGTAAATTTACAGACTTCGGCTTCAACCGTTTTAGGCCATTCATAAGGGATTTCGTGATTACGTAGGGCAATATCGATGGCTAAATTCGTTCCCATCATTTCGCCAAGTACTTCTTTAATCACTCCCACCGCTTTTTGGCGGCGTTCTGGCCGCTGTTGTAACTCAACCACCACAACCGACCCCATGCGCACGGTGCGATTGGGTTTACCTGTTATTAAAATATCAAAGTTCAAACGGCTATCATCAGGCACCACAAAACCAACACCTTGCTCGATAAAATAACGGCCAACAATTTGGTTACTACGAGGATCTAAAATTCGTACTACTCTAGCTTCGGTTTTACCGCGGTATTGCGCACCTATCGGCTGAGCTAAAATCACATCGCCTTGCAACACCTTTTTCATCTGTTCTGGTGCTAAAAAATAGTCTTCAGTATTGCCCTCTACCCGCAAAAAGCCAAAACCATCACGGTGAGCAATAACCTTACCTTTGACCATATCAAACTTTTCGGGCAAGGCATAACATTTGCGACGCGTAAACACCACCTGCCCATCACGCTCCATTGCGCGCAAGCGACGGTGCAATGCCACTTTTTGCCCATCATTCTTAATAGCGATAGCTTGAGCAATTTTTTCTAAACTGGCAGGCTTTGCTTCTTGCTTAAGGTAATCTAAAATAAGCTCTCGACTGGCAATTGGGGAATCATACTTCTCAGCTTCGCGGTCAAAAAATGGGTCTTTTATCATAAAGGGATATCCTGTGACTAATATTAGTGCTAGCATAACATAGAGTGGTATAAGTTAACATCAACATTCTATTTAATAAGCAAAAATCAATGGATTATTAACCCATTGGTATATCATTTTTGCGAATAGCGACAATCAAAATCACACAGATAAAGACAAGTACCCTCATTGTGTAGAAAGGAATGTTAATAGATTTTTGCATTTATTTGAGCATTTTAGTTCTAAATAAAAATACTAGGTTATTTTAGATATCTATTTAACAAATAAAAAACCTAGATTACACCATGAAGTGCAATTCGTCTTAACTCCTTAGAATAAAAAGCGGCAGAGCTTTTAAACTTATGCCGTTTTCTTGGGCGAGAGTTCAATAGATATTGTATTTTCTTTATCTGTTCGTCGTCAACTAATGAAATAGCTGCTGACTTAGGTATAAACTGACGTATTAAGCCATTGGTGTTTTCATTTGTGCCTCTTTGTCAGCTTTTATAAGGCTCCGCAAAGTATACGGTAGTATTTAAATAATGCTCAATCGCATGATGATAATTAAATTCGGTTCCATTATCAAAGGTGATGCTTTTAACCATTTTTTTAGCTTGAGTAATGGCTAAAAGCTTCTTGGCTAACTGATGGGGCAATAATTAATTCTACAAATTGTTTGTCGACAATAGTTTTTGCGGTGTCTGCATCAAGCTGTCGATTAAAGGTTTTAATTGCAAGGTTAAAACAATATTCAAATGAAAAAGAGTTTTGGTTACTATCCATAATACTGATGATATTTTCATAATCACTACAATCAACCACAATGGCAACATCTTTATGATTTTTGGCAGTAGATCGAACCATTGTCGGACCACCAATATCAATATTTTAACCGCGTCATCCAACGTATAATCTGATTTAGCAACAGTTTGTGAGAAGAGGGAAAGATTAACAACCACCATATAAATCGACGCAATTTGGTGTTGTTGCATAATATCATCATCAATACCTCGTCGTTCTAAAATTGCTCCATGAATTTTAGGATGTAAGGTTTTAACTCGTCCATCCATCATTTTAGGAAAACCAGTGTAATTTGATACTTCAATAACAGGTATTCGGTTTTTTATTAATAATTTTGCTGTCCCCCCCAGTCGAAAGAAGTTCCACATTTCTTTCTGATAAGGCTCTAGCAAATTCTAAAATACCGGTCTTGTCTGACACACTAAACAAGGCACGGTGAATAGAACGAAATTGCTGCATGAAGGACTCCGAAGTTGACATCTAAAATATTAGTTATTGAGCCAGCATTATATATAAATTAAAGATAGATATTTAGCATTAACTTATTAAAAAAGATTCAAACGGTTTAACGGTAATACATTACGTTAATTATAGAATAAATATATTTGTGATAGATAGGGCTTGTTAATTTTCTTTTTATTTTGTTATAAGAATCGATTACAAGTACGTAATAGTTAGTGTTATACCTGCTCGATTTAAAATAGGTATAGTTACCATTGATCTATTATTCACAAGGCTTAATGGTAAACAAACCCAAAATAGCGTTATTTGACTAACTTAAATTTAATTTGACAGATACTCATTTTCATCACTATTTATTTTAGCCAAATAACTATCGAATGAATAAAATAGATCCTCAATTACTTTTCCTTAGCCCATTTTGTTACACTTACTCAGTGTTTGTCATGACTTCTCCTAACATAAAGATCTCCGTTATTCATAGAGTATTGGTTCTGATCCGTATTTGTTTCGCCAGAATTTGGTTTTAATGATTAAAGATTTGCCAATTATAGCTATTTCAAAAATAAGATAAGCAAAACGGAACTGGGGCTATTGTATTCGAATCATACAATCGCCCAATATTGTAAAATACGCTATCATTCCACTTTTTATTCATTCATAATCCAGCCACAGCTTAAGGGCTAAGAATAGATACAACCCCATAGTTACTATCAAGGAAGGAATTATAGATGTTGATATTGCCACCGTTTGCATTAACAGTAAACTGGTTAGTATCGGATGATTCATAACTTGTCCAGTAGACGTTGCCGTCGAAACCTGCGGCGGAGTAAACCGTCATGCGACCCCATTCCGTGAAAAATCCTGCTCCTATTCGGCGTTGATAATAATTACCATCTGATGGCGGCGTGACACCAACCCCCCCCTCGATACTCAATACCGGAATTAGTGCCGAAACAGACTGCGTTGGTCAGGTCTTTTACCTACGGCATA
>NZ_LZHC01000055.1:0-2137 GCF_001690535.1 Gilliamella sp. Bif1-4
CATAAAGCCCGTTTGGGTGCGCCAAGCCTGCTTCATGATGCAAGAGAAGCAGGCTATCAAGTTTCAGAAAGGACAATTAGCCGTGTTTTGCAACAATTGGGATTACGGAGTAAAGCAGCACGTAAATTCAAGCATAAAACAGACAAGGCTCATCACAATATTGCGCCCAACACGTTAGATAGGCAATTTAATCCTGATAAGCCTAATAAAACATGGGTAACCGATATTACTTATATTAAAACGGGTGAAGGTTGGTTATATTTGTCGGTGATTATCGATTTATATGGACGAAAAGTGATTGCTAGGCAAACCAGTCGCTACATAGACCGCCATTTAGTGTGTAATACATTAAAACAAGCTTTATTTCGGCGTCACTTTCCTAAAAATGTACTCATTCATAGTGACCAAGGAAGCCAATATTGCAGTGCTGATTTCAAGCAATTATTGTTACAATATGGGCTAAGGCAAAGCATGAGTCGAAGAGGCAACTGCTTTGATAATGCGGTTGTTGAGAGTTTTTTTCATACACTCAAAACACATATTATTCATGACTGTTACTACAAAACGAGGAAGCAGGCTAATAAAGCACTATTTGAATATATTGAAATCTATTATAATCGGATACGCCGTCATTCAGCCAATGGCTGGGTATCACCTGAACAATATGAACAACAATATTACCAAAACGAAAAAATGATAGAGGCGGGCACTGTCTAATATTTTGGCGAGGATCAGTCTGCTAATTCGCGTGTTTGCGTGATAAACGCAGGTAAATCATCACAGGTAAATAATTCAACATGTGCCAACGGTGGTAATTTTGTATCTAACGCACGTTTCATACTCGATAACGGCGCCTCTTTTGGCTCATCAAAACGCTCTCTTTGACTCACATTATGACCAAGGTAACCAATAAAACGCCCTTTCTCTATTGGCATCGGCTTGTCTAATATCACCACCTCATCTAATTTTTCAGGTTTAAGATGGGTTAACCTCAGCGAAGTTAATTTGACATAGCCCTTATGCCGAGCCTCATCGCCACCATTTTCAACTACCAATATCCCCGGCACCGCACAATCAATAATCCTACGGATTTTAGCATAGCCATTTTCTTGTCCATCAAATTCAAAGCGCGCTGTTTTGGGTAAATAAGTTAACTTTTGAGTTGCATCGGCTGCGCCATAAACAGCTATACCTTTCACTTCTACTTCAGGATTTCCAACCCTGTTGTTCTCTTCCTTACAAATTTCATAGTCCTTATTGGCTTCCGCTGTGTTTCCTGTCGGTCTATCTGCTGCCGTGGCTCCGATATCTCCCTGCCAAACATAACCCCTAATATTTCCTAATTCATTTTGAAATCCGTTTGGCGTCACCACAGTCCCTGCAGTTATCGACATAATTTTATACCAACCAGACTTTCCTTCTTTTTGTTCACCCAAACGAACTTTACTGCCTTTTAGTAATAATCCAACAACTTTTGTGTTTTTCCCTTTTTCTCGTATTACGCTACCAATAATGGTTTCTGCTGTTTCATCATTGACTTTCCCTGATTCGTGATCCTCGCCAAAATATTAGACAGTGCCCGCCTCTATCATTTTTTCGTTTTGGTAATATTGTTGTTCATATTGTTCAGGTGATACCCAGCCATTGGCTGAATGACGGCGTATCCGATTATAATAGATTTCAATATATTCAAATAGTGCTTTATTAGCCTGCTTCCTCGTTTTGTAGTAACAGTCATGAATAATATGTGTTTTGAGTGTATGAAAAAAACTCTCAACAACCGCATTATCAAAGCAGTTGCCTCTTCGACTCATGCTTTGCCTTAGCCCATATTGTAACAATAATTGCTTGAAATCAGCACTGCAATATTGGCTTCCTTGGTCACTATGAATGAGTACATTTTTAGGAAAGTGACGCCGAAATAAAGCTTGTTTTAATGTATTACACACTAAATGGCGGTCTATGTAGCGACTGGTTTGCCTAGCAATCACTTTTCGTCCATATAAATCGATAATCACCGACAAATATAACCAACCTTCACCCGTTTTAATATAAGTAATATCGGTTACCCATGTTTTATTAGGCTTATCAGGATTAAATTGCCTATCTAACGTGTTGGGCGCAATATTGTGATGAG
>NZ_LZHC01000056.1:0-4563 GCF_001690535.1 Gilliamella sp. Bif1-4
GCTAGGCAAACCAGTCGCTACATAGACCGCCATTTAGTGTGTAATACATTAAAACAAGCTTTATTTCGGCGTCACTTTCCTAAAAATGTACTCATTCATAGTGACCAAGGAAGCCAATATTGCAGTGCTGATTTCAAGCAATTATTGTTACAATATGGGCTAAGGCAAAGCATGAGTCGAAGAGGCAACTGCTTTGATAATGCGGTTGTTGAGAGTTTTTTTCATACACTCAAAACACATATTATTCATGACTGTTACTACAAAACGAGGAAGCAGGCTAATAAAGCACTATTTGAATATATTGAAATCTATTATAATCGGATACGCCGTCATTCAGCCAATGGCTGGGTATCACCTGAACAATATGAACAACAATATTACCAAAACGAAAAAATGATAGAGGCGGGCACTGTCTAATATTTTGGCGAGGATCAAGCACTCTTACCAGAAGAGGCAATTATTGGTGGATTTTTAAGTGGCACAGCTAGCATTGGTGGTCAATATTATTTTAATGAAGATGGTAGTATCAGTTGGAGAGATGTAGGAATAGCAACAGGAACGGGTGCTTTTACTGCCGGATTTGGCACTAAATTTTGGGGAACAATCAGTTGGAATGCTGCTGGGGGTGCATTATCGAATCAATTAGATGGTAAAGATCCTGTAACAGGTGCCATAATTGGTGCTGGCTCATCAACAATTGGTTATGGCGTTGGGAAATATGCAGAAAAAGGACTCCGTCCAATCTTTAATCCAGCAGCAAATAAATATATTCATGAAACAAATAAAGGTTTTTTAGGAATAACAGGGCATTATACAGAAAGCCCAATTCCTACTTGGACTGGAAGTGGCATTTCATCTAGTTCAAGTGAATATTTAAATAAAAAAACAACTGAAATAATTAAAAATAATAGAGATAAAAATGAATAGAAAATATTTAATACTTATATATTTCTGCTCTATAATGCCTATAGGCTTTTTTTTATTTTATCTAATAACAAACATATTATTTTTTTTATGTGGTTTTATTCTTTATGGAGAGGCAGATTTTGATCTGGGTAATATACAACAAATTTTGTTTTTTCCATGCTTAGGTCTTATCATGGGAATTGCTTGTTGGTATTCAGTATGCCGTCGCTCAGGTATTAAGATTTTCGGAAAATAATATTATCCCAGCTTTAATGCTGGGATTTTACCCTATCCAAAATTTTGTATATTTGTTATTTAAAGATAGTAGTTAATTTTGTGACTAAATTCTTAACTTCGCCAAAATATTAGATAGTGCTAGCTTCTATCATTTTATCGTTTTTGTAATCAATCATAATGTGGTAGACAGCCAATTACAAGCTAACCAAGCGACCAAAAACCTAGGCACCATGGGGGGAGATGTCAGCAAAGGGATTGACACAGCGACATCAATTATCACAGGCATTATTACCGGTGACATTACAGGAGGCCTTGCGGGGGCCAGTGCGCCATGGATAGCCGAGCAGATAAAACTGCACACAGGGCATATGGATAAAGACGGCAACTGGGTGAGTGATAACGAAACAGCAAGATTAGTATCGCATGCGATACTCGGTGCGGTGGTAGCGGAATTACAAGGCAACTCAGGCCTAGCAGGGGGAGCTGGTGCCGTAGGTGGCGAGCTAGCGGCAAAAGTTATCTTAGATAACCTCTATGGTGGAAAAGACATCAAAGACCTCACTGAAGCTGAAAAACAAAACATCAGCGCATTAACCCAATTAGTGATGGGACTATCAACCGCAGTAAGTGGCGGAGATGCAGGAGACATCAGCACCTCGATAGCTGCGAGTAAGAATGCGGTTGAGAATAACTTTATGGCCTTGCAAGTAATGGATGAATTTGACCGTGATTATCGAGATGGTTTGTTACTATTTAAAGGCGATAAAAAAGCAGCAACAGATTATGCGAACGAAATGATTCGAGATAGAGCAATTGCAAGCGGTACTATATTAGCACCAGTTGTGATAGCACTCTTACCAGAAGAGGCAATTATTGGTGGATTTTTAAGTGGCACAGCTAGCATTGGTGGTCAATATTATTTTAATGAAGATGGTAGTATCAGTTGGAGAGATGTAGGAATAGCAACAGGAACGGGTGCTTTTACTGCTGGATTTGGCACTAAATTTTGGGGAACAATCAGTTGGAATGCTGCTGGGGGTGCATTATCGAATCAATTAGATGGTAAAGATCCTGTAACAGGTGCCATAATTGGTGCTGGCTCATCAACAATTGGTTATGGCGTTGGGAAATATGCAGAAAAAGGACTCCGTCCAATCTTTAATCCAGCAGCAAATAAATATATTCATGAAGCAAACAAAGGTTTTTTAGGAATAACAGGGCATTATACAGAAAGCTCAATTCCTACTTGGGGGGAGGCTTATTTGATTCTGTAATAAGCACAGGTTCTGAAAAAATTATTCAGACACAAACTAAGAGTAATAATAATGAAAAAAAATAGAAAATATGTAGCACTCTTCTATTTGACAGTTGGTACTCCTTTTGTGCTTTTTTGCGCACAGGTATTATTTTATTTAATGATTTCAATAGTCATTATGGCTATTGAACAAAGTGATTTAAAGTTTTTTATTGAATTTATAAAAGAATATATATATACAATTTTTAAACTTTCTTGCTTTGTAGGTATTTTATCTGGAGCTATCATCTGGTATGCGGAGTGTCGTCGCTATGGAATTAAAATATTTGGTAAATAATATTATCCTAGCTTTAATGCTGGGATTTTACCCTATCCAAAATTTTGTATATTTGTTATTTAAAGATAGTAGTTAATTCTGTGACTAAATTCTTAACTTCGCCAAAATATTAGCTAGCGCTCGCTTCTATCATTTTATCGTTTTTGTAATCAATCATAATGCGGTAGACAGCCAATTACAAGCCAACCAAGCGACCAAAAATCTAGGCACAATGGGGGGAGATGTAAGCAAAGGGATTGACACAGCGACATCAATTATCACAGGCATTATTACCGGTGACATTACAGGAGGCCTTGCGGGGGCCAGTGCGCCGTGGATAGCCGAACAGATAAAACTGCACACAGGGCATATGGATAAAGACGGCAACTGGGTGAGTGATAACGAAACAGCAAGATTAGTATCGCATGCGATACTGGGTGCGGTGGTAGCGGAATTACAAGGCAATTCAGGACTCGCTGGGGGAGCCGGTGCCGTAGGCGGCGAGCTGGCGGCAAAAGTCATCTTAGATAACCTCTATGGTGGAAAAGGCATCAAAGACCTCACTGAAGCTGAAAAACAAAACATCAGCGCATTAACCCAATTAGTGATGGGACTATCAACTGCAGTAAGTGGCGGCGATGCAGGAGACATCAGCACCTCGATAGCTACGAGTAAGAATGCGGTGGAGAATAATAATTTAGCTAGAGCTGCGTGGTACCTAGTACGCCCAAGTGAAATTGGTGCACCAGTTAGTATTAATGCGGTAGATGTATTAATGGCTGAAGGTCTTACAGCAGCAGAATCAAAAGCATTTTTAGAAAGTCTAAATTTGGAACAAAGGCGACTAATTGAAATTGCATTAGTCGATCCAATGGGAGATGGATTCCTTGAAGATGCAGTACTAAAAACTTATGAGCGTTATTATAATGATTCTCTAAAGAAGAAGGAGGGTAAGAAAAATACGGATAATGCGTTAGCAGGAACTGGAAGTAGTACAGCTGGCGGGGCTTCTGGATTACCACCTGATGATGACGATAGTAGAAATGATTCTAATAAAAAGTCAGATATAAAAATGGCAAATGATAACTACCTTAAGAAAAAAGGATTTGATGCTCATAAGATTAAAGAAGAATTTTTTGGAAAAGGCAGTAACTCTAAATATGATATTTATATTGACAAGAAGAGTGGTGAGTTAATGTTATTTAGAAAAGGTGGTTTGGGTGATGGTATTAGAACTGGTTATTTTATAAAATAGGATATAAAAATGGATAGAACGACAGTGTCTGTATCATTTTCTATTTATGGAGATGATTTTGACTTAAATGATGTAATAAAAAGAATAGGCATAGAGCCAAATGAAACTAGAATAAAAGGATTAGTTCCTGAAGGGGGAAGAAACAAAAGTGTTGAAACAAGTTGGACAGTAGCTACTAAAGAAGAGTTTTCGTTTGATATTAATGATCAATTAGATAAGATAATTGCTTTATTGAAACCTAGAGAAAACATACTATTAAAAATTAAAAATGATTTCAAAGTAAATTTTGTTTTTATGATTTTAATAAAAATAGAAAATAATGAGAAGCCAGCAATATATTTTAATACTAAAAGCTTAAATTTTATTAATGGGATAAACGCAGAAATAGAAATTGATTATTATATTTATAGTTAAAATAGGTTATATTCTAAATTTTGCGCCTTTGCCATTTAAAAGTGACAGTTAATGCTGTCACTAAATTCTATAATTAATTTTTTTATTACTAATTTCGGCTTAGCACTGCTTTAACCATTATTATTTTTATACACCATTGTAGAAAATAAAGCCTACTTGTTGCATTGCGCATTGTGTCAT